>NZ_JAQZAA010000082.1:222466-303559 GCF_028640875.1 Pseudomonas sp. SBT1-2
GTAATCTCCCGTAGGAGCCGGCTTGCCGGCGATGAGGTCCTTCCAGCCCATAAAGATCACGCCATGACCACCCCAACCCCCTGCTACCACTGCGCCCTCCCCGTCCCGTCGGGCAGTCGGTTTACCGCAGTGATTCTCGGCGAGCGCCGCGAACTGTGCTGCCCGGGCTGCCAGGCAGTGGCCGAAGCGATTGTGGCCGGCGGACTGGAAAGCTATTACCAGCATCGCAGCGAAGCCTCGGCCAACCCCGAAGCGCTTCCCGTGCAACTGGTGGACGAACTGGCGCTCTACGACCGCGCGGATGTGCAGCAACCCTTTGTCCGGCATGAAGGCGAACTGGCCGAAACCACCCTGCTGATGGAAGGCATCAGCTGCGCCGCCTGCGGCTGGCTGATCGAGAAACACCTGCGCAGCCTGCCGGCGGTGGCCGAAGCGCGACTGAACCTGTCCAACCATCGCCTGCATGTGCGCTGGGCCGACAGCCAGTTGCCACTGAGCCAGGTGCTCAGCGAACTGCGCCTGATCGGCTATGCAGCGCATCCCTACCAGGCCGACCGCGCCTCCGAGCAACTGGCCAGCGAAAACCGCCTGGCCCTGCGCCAGCTGGGCGTGGCCGGGCTGCTGTGGTTCCAGGCGATGATGGCGACCATGGCCACCTGGCCGGAATTCAATATCGACCTGAGCCCCGAGCTGCACACCATCCTGCGCTGGGTCGCGCTGTTTCTCACCACGCCGATCGTGTTCTACAGCTGCGCGCCGTTTTTCAAGGGTGCCCTGCGTGACCTGCGTACCCGCCACCTGACCATGGACGTTTCCGTGTCCCTGGCGATTGGCGCCGCCTACATCGCCGGGATCTGGACCTCGATCACCGGGGTCGGCGAGCTGTACTTCGATGCCGTGGGCATGTTCGCCCTGTTCCTGCTGGCCGGGCGCTACCTGGAACGCCGCGCCCGCGAACGCACCGCCGCCGCCACCGCGCAACTGGTGAACCTGCTGCCGGCCTCGTGCCTGCGCCTGGGTACTGACGGCCAGAGCGAACGCATCCTGCTCAGCGAACTGCGCCTGGGCGACAAGGTGCTGGTGCACCCCGGCGCCATCCTGCCGGCGGACGGCAAGATCCTCGATGGCCAGTCGAGCATCGATGAGTCCCTGCTCACCGGCGAATACCTGCCGCAACCGCGCAGCATCGGCGATGCGGTCACCGCCGGCACCCTGAATGTCGAGGGCGCGCTGACCGTGGAAGTCCTGGCCCTGGGGCAGGACACGCGCCTGTCGGCCATCGTCCGCCTGCTGGATCGGGCCCAGGCGGAGAAACCGCGCCTGGCGGAAATCGCCGACCGCGCCGCCCAGTGGTTCCTGCTGTTCTCCCTGATTGCCGCGGCCGCCATCGGTCTGCTCTGGTGGCAGCTGGACGCTTCCCGGGCCTTCTGGATCGTCCTGGCGATGCTGGTCGCCACCTGCCCCTGCGCGCTGTCCCTGGCCACCCCGACCGCGCTGACGGCCGCCACCGGCACCCTGCACAAACTCGGCCTGCTGCTGACCCGCGGCCACGTGCTCGAAGGCCTGAACCAGATCGACACGGTGATTTTCGACAAGACCGGCACCCTCACCGAAGGGCGCCTGGCCCTGCGCTCGATTCGGCCCCTGGGCGACCTCGACAGCCAGCAGTGCCTGGGCCTCGCCGCCGCCCTGGAAAACCGCTCCGAACACCCGATTGCCCGGGCCTTCGGCCGCGCGCCGCTGGCCGCCGAGGAAGTCCTGAGCATGCCCGGGCTGGGCCTGGAAGGCCTGGTGGGCGAGCAACGCCTGCGCATCGGCCAGCCCGCCTTCGTCTGCGAGCTCAGCGCCTGCACGGTCCCGGCGATGCCGGACGAAGCCGGCCAATGGCTGCTGCTGGGCGATACCCAGGGGCCACTGGCCTGGTTTGTCCTTGACGATCGCCTGCGCAGCGATGCGCCGGCCTTGCTGGCCGCCTGCAAGGCGCGGGGCTGGAACACCCTGCTGCTCTCGGGCGACAGTTCGCCGATGGTCGCCAGCGTCGCCGCCGAACTGGGCATCGACGAAGCCCGCGGCGGCCTGCGCCCGGACGACAAGCTGCAGGTGCTGCAACAACTGCATCGCCAGGGCCGCAAAGTGCTGATGCTCGGCGATGGGGTCAACGATGTCCCGGTGCTGGCCGCCGCCGATATCAGCGTGGCCATGGGCTCGGCCACCGACCTGGCCAAGACCAGCGCCGACGCGGTGCTGCTGTCCAACCGCCTGGACGCGTTGGTGCAGGCCTTCAGCCTGGCCCGTCGCACGCGCCGGATAATCATCGAGAACCTGCTGTGGGCCGGGCTGTACAATGGCCTCATGCTGCCGTTCGCCGCCCTCGGCTGGATCACTCCGGTATGGGCCGCCATCGGCATGTCCATCAGTTCGTTGACCGTGGTGCTCAATGCCCTGCGCCTGACTCGCCTGCCGCGTCAGCCCCAGGCCGAGGCCACGACCCAAACCCGCCCGCTGCCGGCCTGAGCCGCGCGGGCATGGAGCCTACCCATGCCAGCTCTCTACGTGATGATTCCGGCGGCGCTGCTGATCGTGGCCATCGCCATCTACATCTTCTTCTGGGCGGTCGACAGCGGTCAGTACGATGACCTCGATGGCCCCGCCCACAGCATTCTGTTCGACGACCAGGACCCCAAGCACACCGCCGCGATCGACGAGGCCAAGGGCCAGCCGGCGGCCGAACAGCCGCCGCACAAAGACCAGGCGCCGCCCCATGCTTGAGCTGGCGCCGCTGCTGGTTTCCGCGGTGATCCTCGGCCTGCTCGGCGGCGGTCACTGCCTGGGCATGTGCGGCGGCCTGATGGGCGCCTTGACCCTGGCCATTCCCCAGGAGCAGCGCAGCCGGCGCTTTCGCCTGCTGCTGGCCTACAACCTGGGGCGCATCCTCAGTTACGCCACCGCGGGCCTGCTGATCGGCCTGGCCGGCTGGGCCGTGGCCAGCAGTCCGGCGGCCATGGCCCTGCGCGTGCTGGCCGGTCTGCTGCTGATCGCCATGGGCTTGTACCTGGCCGGCTGGTGGAGCGGCCTGACCCGTATCGAAAGCCTTGGACGCGGCCTGTGGCGGCATATACAGCCCGTGGCCAACCGCCTGCTGCCGGTGTCGAGCCTGCCGCGCGCCCTGCTGCTGGGCGCGCTCTGGGGCTGGCTGCCGTGCGGCCTGGTGTACAGCACCCTGCTGTGGTCCGCCAGCCAGGGCAACGCCCTCGACAGCGCCCTGCTGATGCTGGCCTTCGGCCTGGGTACCTGGCCGGTGCTGCTGGCGACCGGGCTCGCGGCGGAGCGGGTCACCGCACTGCTGCGTCGGCGCAGCGTGCGCATGGCCGGTGGCCTGCTGGTGATCCTGTTCGGCATCTGGACCTTGCCCGGTCCGCATCAGCACTGGTTGATGGGCCACTGAGGCTGCCGGCCATCGCCAACAACCATACAAGGCCCGCCCGGCAGGCAGCGCGCACCCGCCAGCCTTGATGCAAATCAAGATGGCCCGGGCGCCAACCCCCTAGACTCGCGAACACTGCCTGCCTACCGGGGGAATTCCCGCATGCTCGACGCCATTCGTTGGGACACCGATCTGATCCGCCGTTACGACCTGGCGGGACCGCGCTACACCTCTTACCCCACCGCTGTGCAATTCCACAGCCAGGTGGGCACCTTCGACCTGCTCCACGCCCTGCGCGAAAGCCGCAAGGCGCTGCGCCCGCTGTCGCTGTACGTGCATGTGCCGTTCTGCGCGAACATCTGCTACTACTGTGCCTGCAACAAGGTCATCACCAAGGACCGCGGGCGCGCCCTGCCCTACCTGCAGCGCCTGGAACAGGAAATCCAGCTGATCGCCTGCCATCTCGACCCCGGGCAGAAGGTCGAGCAACTGCACTTTGGCGGCGGTACCCCGACCTTTCTCAGCCATGACGAACTGCGGCAACTGATGGGCCATCTGCGCCAGCACTTCAACCTGCTGGACGACGACTCGGGCGACTACGGCATCGAGATCGACCCGCGCGAAGCCGACTGGTCGACCATGGGCCTGCTGCGCGAGCTGGGGTTCAACCGGGTCAGCATCGGCCTGCAGGACCTCGACCCGGCGGTACAGCGCGCGGTCAATCGCCTGCAGAGCCTGGAAGAAACCCGGGCGGTGATCGAAGCGGCGCGCACCCTGCAGTTTCGTTCGATCAACATCGACCTGATCTACGGCCTGCCGAAACAGACGCCGGACAACTTCGCCCGCACCGTCGAGGAAGTCATCAACCTGCAGCCGGACCGGCTGTCGGTGTTCAACTACGCGCACCTGCCAGAGCGCTTCATGCCGCAACGGCGGATCAACAGCCACGAGCTGCCGGCCCCGGCGGAAAAACTGCAGATGCTGCAGCGCACCATCGAACAACTGACGGCCGCCGGTTACCGCTACATCGGCATGGATCATTTCGCCCTGCCCGACGACGAGCTGGCGATCGCCCAGGAAGAGTCGACCCTGCAACGCAACTTCCAGGGCTACACCACCCATGGCCACTGCGACCTGATCGGCCTGGGCGTCTCGGCCATCAGCCAGATCGGCGACCTGTACTGCCAGAACAGCAGCGACCTGAACCAGTACCAGAACCTGCTGGGTGGCGCGCAACTGGCCACCAGCCGTGGCCTGGTGTGCAATCAGGACGACCGCGTCAGACGCGCGGTGATCCAGCAGCTGATCTGCAACTTCAGCCTCGACTTCGAGACCATCGAGCAGCAGTTCAACATCGACTTTCGCGGGTATTTCGGCGAGCTGTGGCCACAGCTGCAAGCCATGGCCGAAGACGGCCTGATCAAGCTGAGCAACGAAAACATCGAAGTCCTGCCTGCCGGGCGCCTGCTGGTGCGTTCGGTGTGCATGGTGTTCGACGCGTATCTGGAGCAACAGAATCGACAGCGTTTTTCCCGGGTCATCTAGGGGCATCAGGCGCGGCAGCCTGAGCGCCAGACGCGACAACTTGTCGCAGATTGCGGGCAAAAACTGTCGGGAGAGACAGGGCGCAAGCAAGCCTGATACTTGACGCCGAGACAATCGGCGAGTGCAAGTGACGGCCAGCGCTGGAAATACCTTGAACGGACTGCACGAGCGCACTTTTCCGGAGTGGCCTGGAGGCCACAAACGGACAGCTTTACGACTAAGCGCCAATACGGCACGGACTGGCCGGAACCTCCTCCCGTGAGTTACCCTTACGGCTTATGTGTGTTTTCCCACAAGGATTCTATTGAATGTCCGAGCCAGTAAAACTGCGCGCTCACAACCAGGCCCATTGCAAGGATTGCAGCCTGGCCCCCCTCTGCCTGCCACTTTCTCTGAATCTGGAAGACATGGATGCGCTGGACGAAATCGTTAAACGCGGTCGCCCCCTGAAAAAAGGCGAGTTCCTGTTTCGCCAGGGCGACGCATTCGACTCCGTCTATGCTGTGCGCTCCGGTGCGCTGAAGACCTTCAGCCTCAGCGACAGCGGCGAAGAACAGATCACCGGCTTCCACCTGCCCAGCGAACTGGTCGGCCTGTCCGGCATGGATACCGAGATCCACCCGGTTTCCGCCCAGGCCCTGGAAACCACGTCGGTCTGTGAAATCCCCTTCGAACGCCTCGACGAACTGGCCCTGCAGTTGCCCCAACTGCGCCGCCAGCTGATGCGGGTGATGAGCCGCGAGATCCGCGACGACCAGCAGATGATGCTGTTGCTGTCGAAAAAGACCGCCGACGAGCGCATCGCCACCTTCCTGGTCAACCTGTCGGCACGCTTCCGCGCCCGGGGTTTCTCGGCCAACCAGTTCCGCTTGAGCATGTCGCGCAACGAGATCGGCAACTATCTGGGCCTGGCGGTGGAAACCGTGTCCCGGGTGTTCACCCGCTTCCAGCAGAACGCGTTGATCGCCGCTGAAGGCAAAGAGGTGCACATTCTCGACCCGATCCAGCTGTGCGCCCTCGCCGGCGGCTCCCTGGAAGGCTGAGGCAGAGCCCCCGCCCGAGCCAAGCGGCTCGGGCGAGGCTATACTGGCGCGCTCCACTTCATGCCCGCCAGGACACTGCCACGATGGCCTTCGATTCCTTCGACATCAAATCCCTGATCCGCCCAGTCATCGACTTCCCCAAACCGGGCGTGATCTTCCGTGACATCACCCCGCTGTTCCAGTCGCCCAAGGCCTTGCGCCTGGTCGCCGACAGCTTTGCCCAGCGCTATGTCGAAGAAGACTTCAGCCATATCGGCGCCATGGACGCCCGCGGCTTCCTGATCGGCTCGATCCTCGCCTACCAGCTGAACAAACCGCTGATCCTGTTCCGCAAGCAAGGCAAGCTGCCGGCCGACGTGCTTGCCGAGGGTTACCAGACCGAATACGGCGAAGCCTTTCTCGAGGTCCATGCCGACAGCCTGTGCGAAGGCGATTCGGTGGTGATGTTCGATGACCTGATCGCCACCGGCGGTACCCTGATCGCCGCGGCCAACCTGGTGCGCCGCATGGGGGCCAGCGTCTACGAAGCCGCCGCCATCATCGACCTGCCGGAACTGGGCGGCTCGCAGCGCCTGCGAGACATGGACATTCCAACCTTCTGCCTGACGCAGTTCTCGTTGAGCGAACGGTAAATCGCTGCCATTTGGGTTGCCAGGGCCGGCGCTATCGCGAGCAAGCTTCGCTCCTACAGGGGCCTCCGGCAGGTCTACAGCCCCATCTGCTTGCTGATGATTTCGTTCATCACTTCCCGGGTGCCGCCGCCGATGGAAAGGATGCGGTTGTCGCGGTACAGCCGCTCCACCAGGCTTTCGCGCATGTAGCCCAGCCCACCGAGAATCTGCACGGCATCGTGGGTGATGCGATCGGCCGTATCGGTGGCGAAGTTCTTGGCCATGGAAATCTCCTTGATCACACTCTGGCCCGCCGCCATCTTCGCTGCCTGGCGATAAGTGAATTCGCGGGACACCTCCAGCGCGGTCGCCATCTCCGCCAGACGATGCTTGATCACCTGGAACTTGCCGATGGGCTTGCCGAACGCCTCGCGCTCCCGGGCCCACTTCAGGCTCTCCTCCAACGCCAGCTGCGCGGTCATGTTGGCCATCAGGGCCAGCGCCAGGCGCTCGCTCTGGAAGTTGCCCATGATGCAGGCGAAGCCCATGTTCTCGACCCCGATCAAATGGCTGGCCGGCACCCGGCAATCGTCGAAAAACAGCTCGGCGGTATCCGACGCCCACCAGCCCATCTTCTTCAGTGGCCGGCCGACGGTGAATCCCGGCGTGCCCTTGTCAATCAGCAGCAGGCTGATGCCGCCGAAACCAGGCTCGCCGGTGCGCACGGCCACCGTGTAGAAGTCGGCGCGCACGCCGCTGGTGATAAAGGTCTTGCTGCCGCTGACGCGGTAGCAGTCGCCATCGCGCAGCGCCCGGGTCTGCAGATTGGCCACGTCCGAACCGCCGCCGGGCTCGGTAACCGCCAGGGCGCTGATCTTCTCGCCCGCCAATACCTGCGGCACCACCCGGTCGCGGACCTCGGGGCGCGCCCATTTGACGATCGGCGGCAAACCGATGTCCAGCGAGCCCAGGCCCGCCACCAGGCCGCCGGAGCCACAACGCATCAGTTCCTCGCTGGCGGCGATCTTGGCGAACAGGTCGCCCTCGTGGCTGCCGCCCAGGGCTTCTGGATAGCCGATGCCCAGGATGCCGGCCGCGCCAGCCTTGAGGTACAGCTCGCGGGGGAAGCCTTGCGCCTCCTCCCATTGATCGATGTCCGGGAGGATTTCCCGCTCGACGAAACGTCGAACGCTGTCGCGGACCAACTGATGGCTAGGGTCGAAGTATTCCTGGCAGGCAGACATCGGCAAGCTCCTCTGAAGGTTGAGGAAACTTACCTAGCGCTTGCTTGGTTTTCAAGAAAAGTCGCGTTTAAGCGACAGAGCGCGGCCAGCAAGCAAGCCCCTCTGGCAGCGGCGAGCTTGCTGGCCAAAACGCTTACAGGCTGATTGGCTTGCGCCCGGCAAACGAGTGCGCCAGGGTGCCGCCGTCCACCAGCTCCAGCTCGCCGCCCAGGGGCACGCCATGGGCGATACGCGAGGTGATCAGGCCTTTGTTGGTCAACAGCTGGGCAATGTAATGGGCGGTCGCCTCGCCTTCCACCGTCGGGTTGGTGGCCAGGATCACCTCGGTGAAACTGCCCTGCTCTTCGATCCTGGCCAACAGTTGGGGAATACCGATGGCTTCCGGGCCGAGGCCGTCGAGAGGCGACAGGTGGCCCTTGAGCACGAAATAGCGACCGCGATAACCGGTCTGCTCCACCGCATAGACATCCATCGGCCCCTCGACCACGCACAACAGCGTGTCGTCACGGCGCGGATCGGCGCATTGCGGGCACAGATCGTCCTCGGTGAGGGTGCGGCACAGGCGGCAGTGGCCCACGCCCTCCATGGCCTGGCTCAGCGCCTGGGCCAACCGCGTACCGCCGCTGCGGTCGCGCTCCAGCAGCTGCAAGGCCATGCGCTGGGCGGTTTTCTGACCCACGCCCGGCAAAGTGCGCAGGGCATCGATCAGTTGGCGAATCAGGGGGCTGAAGCTCATGGGGAAAGGTCCGACAAAACGACGAGACGCGGTTTATACCCGCGCCTCCGATTAGCGTCAAATGCTCAGTCCGGGGCGACCCGCACCACCAGCTTGCCGAAGTTGCGCCCTTCCAGCAGCCCGATGAAGGCTTGCGGCGCGCGCTCCAGGCCGTCGACCACATCCTCCTTGAACTTGACCTTGCCTTGCAGCACCCAGGGCGCCATGGCGCTGACAAACTCCGGTTGCCGATCGCCGTAGTCGTCGAACACGATAAACCCCTGGATGCGCACGCGCTTGGTCAACAGCTGGCGCTGCAACAATGGCAGGCGGTCAGGCCCCGGCGGCAATTCCTGGGCGTTGTACTGGGCGATCAGCCCGCACAGCGGAATCCGCGCCTTGGGGTTGAGCAACGGCAACACCGCATCGAACACCTTGCCGCCGACGTTTTCAAAGTAGATGTCCACGCCCTCGGAGCAGGCCTGCGCCAGCTCGTCGGCAAAATTCGGGCTGTGGTGGTCGATACAGGCATCGAACCCCAGCTCCTCGACCACATAGCGGCACTTGTCGGGACCACCCGCCACACCGATCACCCGCAGCCCCTTGATCTTCGCCACCTGCCCCACCACCGAGCCCACAGCCCCCGAGGCCGCGGCCACCACCAGGGTCTCTCCGGCCTTGGGCTGGCCGATGTCCATCAGGCCCATGTACGCGGTCATGCCCGGCATACCCAGCACGCCCAGGGCCATCGAGGGGCTGGGCAAACCCGCCGGCACCGGTATCAGGTTACGGCCATCGGAAATGCTGTGGCTTTGCCACCCGGTGGCACCCACCACCAGGTCGCCCTCCTGGAATTTCGGATTCAGCGAGCGCTCGACCCGACTGACCGCGCCGCCGGTCATCACTTCGTTGATTTCCACCGGAGCGGCGTAGGACGGCGCATCACTCATGCGCCCGCGCATATAAGGGTCCAGCGACAGATAAAGGGTCTTGAGCAGCACCTGGCCATCCGCCAGATCCGGCAACGCCACCCGCTCCAGGCGAAAGTTTTCCGGCACGGGCGCGCCCTGGGGCCGGGAGACCAGAACGATGCGCTGGTTGAGGGTCAATGCTTGCGACATCAGAGCAACTCCTTATCGAGAATTGAATCGGGCCATACAGAGTGCAGACCATCGTACAGCGCCCAGCGTTCGATGTTTCTCCTCCCACAGCCGCGGCCGCAGGCTGCGATCGGTTGCACGGCAATCGCAAACTCTGCAACCGCAATCATCCAGCCAGACCCCATCGCCTGAATGACGACCGCTGCGCGCTCGTTCGCAGCCTGCGGCAGCGGCTACGGGCGGCACAAACAAAAATGCCAGGCGCGATGCCTGGCATTTTTAAGTCCGACCGATGCGCTGGCGCGAATCAGAACGGCAGTTTCATACCCGGTGGCAGTTGCATGCCAGCGGTCATGCCGGACATCTTGTCCTGGCTGTTGGCTTCGATCTTGCGCACCGCGTCGTTGACGGCAGCGGCGAACAGGTCTTCCAGCACTTCGCGGTCATCTTCGCTGACGCCTTCCAGCAGGCTTGGGTCGATGCTCACGCGCTTGATGTCGTGACGGCCGGTCATGACCACGGTGACCATATCGCCACCCGCCTTGCCGGTGACTTCGGCGTTGGCCAGCTCTTCCTGCATCTTGGCCATCTTTTCCTGCATCTGCTGCGCCTGCTTCATCAGGCCGGCCATGCCACCTTTCATCATGGGAATCACCTCAAAGTACTTGGATAAAAACAGCGCCCGGCCTCAAGGCCCGGCGCCCTTCAGTTATTAACCCTGGCTGACCAGGGCCTCGACAGGTTCAATAGTATCGTGACGGACCACCGCGCCGAACTCCCGCACCATCTGCTGGATGAACGGATCGCCGTGGATCGACTCCTCGGCTTCGCGCTGGCGATTGGCACGGCGACGCGACGCGGCCTGGGCCGGGGTTTCCTGCTCGGGCTTGATCAGCTCGATGCTCACCGTCAGCGTGCGCTGGTGATACTGGTTCAGGGCATCGTTCAGGCGCCGCTGCTGAGTGGCGTTGAACAGGGCGCTGTGGGCCGGATCCAGGTGCAGCAACCAGTTGTCGCCCTCGGCGGCGATCAAGGTGCAGTTGGCGGCGATGCTCGCCGTCATTCCGGAAATCGGCAGTTTCGGGAACAGCTCCAGCCACTCCAGCGCCAGGCCGGTGGCCGGCTGGGCAGCCGGCAGCGGCTCGGGTTCCGGCTCGGGATCGGCGGCGTGTTCGCTGGCCAGTTCGTCCAGGTAGCTGTAGGCCGAATCCATGTCCGGCTCGATGTAGTCTTCGTCCAGCGGCGGCTCGTCATCCAGGTCGATGCCCGGTGTCGCGGCATCGACCTCGGCAACGCTGGGCTCCGGCACCGGGGCACTGACCCATTCCGGCGCATCCGGCACTACGCTGTCCGGGGTCGGGGTCGGCATCGGGGTCAGCTCAGGCTGCTCCGCGGCGGTCTCCAGCACGGGCTCGACGGCCGGCTGCTGTGCGACGACTGGTTCGACCGGGTCGTTCCACGGCAGGTCGACCACCTCTTCGGCGGCGACAGGCGCGGCTTGCGCTGGCGTCTCGACCACAGGCTGTGGCGCAGGCGCCACGGGCGCTGCTGGAACAGGCGCGGGTGCAACGACAGGGGCAACCGCTGGAGCGGCCTCGACCACCGGCGCCGCAACCGGAGCGGCGGCAACACTTACCGGAGCAGCAACGGCTGCGCCAGCCACGGATTGAGCGGAATCAACTGTGGCCTGGCTGATCCCCACTGGCTTTAGCGGCTGTCTCGGCGCATCTGCCGAGTCCGCTGGCCGGAAGGCGAGCATCCGCAGCAGGACCATCTCGAAACCACCGCGCGGGTCCGGCGCCAGCGGCAGGTCACGCCGGCCGATCAGGCCCATCTGGTAATAGAACTGCACATCTTCGGCCGGCAACGCCTGGGCCAGGGCCAGCACCCGATCGCGGTCGCCATGCCCGTTGTCGACACCGTCCGGCAAGGCCTGGGCAATGGCCACGCGGTGCAGGACGTTGAGAATCTCCGACAGCACGCCGTTCCAGTCCGGGCCCTGTTCGGCCAGGTGGCGCACAGCCTCGAGCAAGGCCTTGGCATCGCCGTTGATCAGCGCATGCAAGACGTCGTAGACCTGGCCGTGATCGAGAGTGCCGAGCATCGCCCGCACATCGGCGGCCATGACCTTGCCTTCACCGAAGGCAATGGCCTGGTCGGTGAGGCTCATGGCATCGCGCATCGAACCGTCGGCGGCGCGGCCCAACAGCCACAACGCGTCGTCTTCGAACGGCACGTTCTCGACGCCCAGCACGTGGGTCAGGTGCTCGACCACCCGCTCCGGGGTCATGTTCTTCAGGGAGAACTGCAGGCAGCGCGAAAGAATCGTTGCCGGAAGTTTCTGCGGGTCGGTGGTCGCCAGAATGAATTTGACGTAGGGCGGCGGCTCTTCCAGGGTCTTCAACAAGGCGTTGAACGAGTGGCTGGACAGCATGTGCACTTCGTCGATCAGGTAGACCTTGAAGCGTCCGCGGCTCGGTGCGTACTGCACGTTGTCCAGCAGCTCGCGGGTGTCCTCGACCTTGGTCCGGCTCGCGGCGTCGATCTCGATCAGGTCGACGAAACGCCCTTCGTCGATCTCGCGGCATACCGAGCAGGTGCCACAGGGTGTGGAAGTAATGCCTGTTTCACAGTTCAGGCATTTGGCAATGATCCGCGCGATGGTGGTCTTGCCCACCCCGCGGGTGCCGGTAAACAGATAGGCATGGTGCAGCCGCTGGCTGTCCAAGGCATTGATCAGAGCCTTGAGCACATGGGTCTGGCCGACCATTTCGCGAAACGAGCGCGGACGCCATTTACGTGCAAGAACCTGATAACTCATCGAAAACCGTCGCAACTGGGAAGCGGAAGCCCGTAATGCTAGCGGAGCAAGGGCGAAATTGCATCCGGTGCGCTCGTCTAATCTGGCTAAGCTGCTTTTTGTCAGGCTCGTCAGCGGCCTTTTCCTGCGTGGAGACTCTATGCGTTTAGCCTTGGGCGCCTTTCTGCTGGTTGCCATGAATGGTTTTGCCGCAGAACCGGCCCTGCGCTTCTCGATCCCCGACAGCTGGGCCATGCCCGTGGTACAGATCGAACGTGGCCGGCCCACCCAGGGCATTCTCCACGACATGATGGCCAGCCTCGCCACCCAGGTCGGCACCCCGGCCGAATTCCACGTCCTGGCCCGGGCCCGCGTGCAGGCGGCCATGGATCACGGGGAAATCGATGTCCGCTGTTATGCCGCCCAGTCCTGGCTGCCCAACCAGGCCGGCGATTACGTCTGGAGTATCCCGCTGTTCATCCAGCGCGACCTGCTGATCAGCCGCGAGCAGCCCACGCTCCCGGTCATTCCCAAGGACCTGCCGACGCAACCCATCGGCACTGTCCTCAGCTATGTCTACCCTTCCCTGCAACCCTTGTTCGACAGCCACCAGTTGCTCCGCGACGACGCACGCAACCAGGAACAGGTACTGCAGAAACTCTGGGCCGGCCGCTACCGCTACGCGGTGAGCAACCAATGGACGCTGGACTGGTTCAATCAGACCTTGCCGCCCGAGCAGCAACTGCACAGCGTGGCCATCCTGCAGGAACAGGCGGTCGGCTGTGTCATCCGCAACGATCCGGCGCTACCGGTGCAACGCGTGCTGCGCACCTTGTTGCGGATGAAAATGTCGGGAGAGATCGACGACCTCATCGGCCTGTACACCGGCCGCAGGCCGACCGAGAGCGCCCCGCAGAGCTACGAGGCACCTTAGGCGTCAGCCGACTTCGTCCTGCGGACACCATTCCAGCGGCGGCAGGAAGGTCGCCACCCAACCCGGCACCTCGCTGGCCGGCATGGGCGGGGCGATGAAATAGCCTTGCGCCACGTCGCAGCCCAGCGACATCAGCAACTCGCCGTGCTCCATGCTTTCCAGGCCCTCGGCCACCACCTGCCGGTCAAACGCCCGGGCCAGGCCGATCAAGGCCTGGGTCAGCGCCAGGTCACCCTGGTCGTGCAGCATGTCGCGCACGAACATGCGGTCGATCTTGATGGTCTGGGTGCGCAAGCGCTTGAGGTAACTCAGGGACGAATGCCCGGTTCCGAAATCCCCCAGGGAAAACTGCACCCCCAGCGCCTGGCAGGCCTCGAGGCAAGCGCTGACATGCTGGATATTCTCCACCGCCACCGCCTCGACGATTTCCAGGTCCAGCAACTGCGGGGCAATCTGCGGATGGCGCTCGAGCACCGCCTTGAGTCGGTCGACGAAATCCGCCCGCTGGAAATGCCGCGCTGCGATATTGACGCTGATCGGCCAGCGCTGTCCGGCCAGTTGCCATTGCCGCAACTGGGCCATGACCTGCTCCATCACCCACTCGCCGATATCGACGATCAGGTCGGTCTCCTCCACCAGCGGCAGGAACTCCCGAGGCGCGACCATGCCCCGCTGTGGATGCTGCCAGCGCAGCAACGCCTCGAAACCCACCACCTCGCCGCTGCGCATATTGACCTTGGGTTGAAAGTGCAGGCACAGCTCGCCGGACGCCAACGCCTGCCGGACCCGCTCCACGGTCTGGTGGGTAGCCTTGACCTCGCGGTCCCGCGACACATCGAACAAGTGAAAGCGATTGCGCCCGCTCTGCTTGGCCACGTACATCGCCTGGTCGGCATGCCGCAGCAAAGTGTCGGCGTCATCGTTGTCGGCGGGAAACAGCGTCACGCCGATGCTGGCGCAGACGTTGATCTCCTTGTCCTGGATCAGATAGGGCGTGGAGATCACCCCCAGCACCCGATGCAACGCCGCCCGCAACTCGCGAATGTCGCGCACATGGCGCAGGATCAGCACGAACTCATCCCCGGCCAGGCGCGCCACCACGTCTTCGCCGCGAATGATCGAGCGCAGGCGCGCCGCTACCTCCACCAGCAACAGATCGCCGCTGGCGTGCCCGTAGCCATCGTTGACCGCCTTGAAGCCGTCGAGATCGAGCATGCACACCGCCAGCGCGATGTTCTCCTTGCGCGAGTAATCCAGCGCCTGGTTGAGCAGGTCGGAAAGGAAGGAACGGTTGGGCAAACCGGTCAGCACATCGTGGCCGACCCGCCATTGCAGCGAGTGCAGCAAGCGCCGTTTTTCGCTGATATCGAAGCGGATCGCCACATAACGCTGGACCCGACCAGTGGCCTCATCGAGCAAAGGTACGACGGTGCTGTCGACCCAATACAAGGTCCCGTCCTTGGCCCGGTTGCAGATCTCGCCCTTCCAGACCTGGCCCAGGGCAATGGTGCGCCACATGCTGCTGAAGAATTCGGGAGGGTGCAGGCCGGAGCCGAGAATCCGGTGATTGGCGCCCAGCAGCTCTTCTCGGCTGTAGCCGGAAATCGAACAGAACTGGTCGTTGACGTAAGTGATCCGGCCGGTCAGGTCGGTCTCGGAAAAAATGGCGGCTGCATCCACGGCCCTGCGGTATTTCTCATCCATGAGTCTGACTCACTGTCGCTAGCGGTTGAACCGCTCGACCAGGGCACGGAGCCCGGAAGAGATGTTTGGGCGTTCACTCTCAATATTTTCGCAATCCCAGGCAGGCCTGGGCTGCTGGTCCGAAAATATCTGTTCAACAGAGGTGACCGGCACATTCAGACGCACGTTAAAACTCCATAGACAGCATTCGACAATGCCAGCCCAGACAAGCCGGCAAGAGGCCGACTCACGGAAAATGGCGCACCGTCTTGCCCCACCTGACACAATTGCAACCGTACAGCGACCGACACCGTCATTGACCTTCGAATCGACGAAGACCAACTAAAATCACTTAAGGATCAGCCGAATTTGGCGGGTGGGACACTGGCAATCATCAGCGAGACGTTCGCGCCTGCGCCATACCCTCGATTCTGGTGAACAAGGAAAATGCAATGAGTTCTTGTTTCATCAGTTCATCTTCTGAAACTAGATCACCAAATGCCTGTCCGAAGCGTCGATTCTACGAATTGCATCACATTTTGCAAGGCAAGGTGATGAATCATGGCGTTGCCTAATGCAAAGATTTATCGTTAAGTTCTTGATTCTAAATGGGAATTGAGCGATGCAAATTTCAAGTTTGGGTCCAGCCATCAGGCGTTACCGCAAGGTAGCGGGGCTTACTCAGGCTGAACTAGGCGAAAAAACCGGTTTTGACCCTAAAACCATCAGCCGCTTCGAAACCGGCACCTACACCCCCAGTGTGGAAGCGCTGTTCCTGCTGGCCGATGTACTGGGAGTGAAGCTGAAAGCCTTTTTCGCAGATCTGGGCGACGAAGACGAACAGCGGGCGTATCTGTTCGGTGTCATTCACAAAGCCACCCCGAAGGACCTGGGAAAGCTGATAGCAGCGGTAGACCTGGCCTTGTCCAAGCCTTAGAGCCGAGCAACACGCAGAGGAGGCAGCCCTATCGAAGCCGATAGCCTGCCTCCTTTTTATTTCCCCCAGATGACTCCTGACAGGAACTGACAACGGCGCCCCTTAAGCTGGCGTGCGCAGCCCAACCTTTCCAGGAGTCCGGATGATCGCTACCAGCACTTACCTTCTGCTATACGTCGACAGCCCCGCCACCAGCGCCAATTTCTACAGCCGCCTGCTGGACAGGCCGCCGGTCGAGCTGTCGCCGACCTTCGCCCTGTTCATCCTCGATTCGGGGCTCAAGCTCGGCCTCTGGTCCAGGCAGGATGTCGAGCCAGCCACCCAGGTCGCCGGTGGCGGCGGCGAATTGGCCTTAGGGGTGGCCGACAACCAGACCGTCGACCGACTGCACAGCCAATGGGCCGAATCCGGCGTGAGCATCGCCCAGGATCCGACCGCCCTGGACTTCGGCTACACCTTCGTCGCCCTGGACCCGGACGGACATCGACTCAGGGTGTTCTGCCCGACCCTGGAGTGAACGGGAGTCGCGGCGATAGCCTCCGGCAGTACCGAGCGACGCCGCGACCAACGCCCCTCCAACTGCATCGCCATCACGCTGCCGAGGACGATCGCCGCCCCCACGACCACCGCGCCATGCACTCGCTCATGCAGGACCAGCGCTGCCAGCAGCATGGCGATTGGCGGTATCAGGTACATGGCGATGGACGCGCGGCTGACCTCGACCCGCGCCAGCACATAGGCCCACGCCAGGTAAGCCAGCGCACTGGGAAACAACCCCAGCAGCAACACCGCCAGGTTCACCCGCCACGGTGCCTGGACCACCGCGACCGCCAGCCCCGGCCAATACAGGCTCAACAGCAAGGTGCCGGCCCAGACCATGTAGCAGACGGTGGTCAGCAGGTCGTAACGCCCCGAATAACGCCGCTGCAACACGAAGTACAACCCCCAGGAGAAGGCCGCCAGCAGTACGAGCAATCCCTGAGGCTTGATCGACGCCACGCCCTGGTCGCCCCAGACCACCACGACCGCGCCGAGCAACCCCAGCCCGACACAGCCCCAGCGCCAACCGCTGACTGGCTCCCTCAACCAGAAAAACGCAATCAGGGTGCTGAAGATCGGCGCCGACTGCGCCAGCACACTGGACGCCCCCGCGCTCAAACCCTGCTGGCCATAGTTGAGGCTGACGTGATGCAGGGTGATGGCGAAAAAGCCCAGCACCAGCAACCAGGGCAGATCACGCCAGCGTGGCAAGGTGATTCTTTTCACCAGGGCAATGGCGCCCATGAACAGTGAGGCAATCAGAAAGCGCAGCAACGCCAGATGGCCAGGCTCGTAACCCTCCAGGCCGATATGGATACCCACCGGGGAATAAGCCCAACACAGAATGACCGCGGCGGTCGCCAGGACCAGTTTCAACGCAGGGGAGATGCTCAAGACACAGGCACTCGGTAGCACAAGGAAGGCCTTCAGTCTCCCGCCCGCCACAACTCACCACAATTAACGGATACTGAGACCAGACCTCACTGGAAATGAGCAATGGAACTGAGCCAGCTGAAGATGGTGAAAGCAGTCGCCCGTACCGGCAGCATTGCCCGGGCGGCCGAACAACTGCATTGCGTGCCCTCCAACATCACCAACCGCCTCAAGCAACTGGAAGGCGAGCTGGGCACCAGTCTGTTTATCCGCGCGGGCCGCGGGCTGAAAATCAGTCCGGATGGGGAAATCTTTCTGGGTTACAGCGAGCGCATCCTGGCCTTGGTGGATGAAGCCAAACGCGCCGTCGATCGCCAGGCCGAACCCAGCGGCATCCTGCGCATCGGCGCCATCGAGTCCTGTGCCGGCGGACGCCTGCCGCCGCTGCTGGCGGAGTTCCATCAGCGCTTTCCCCAGGTCACTCTGGAGCTGGTAACCGGTACCTGGTCGCAGTTGTTCGAAGAGCTGCAACACCACCGGATCGACGGCGCATTGGTTGCGGTCGACACGCCCCAGCCAAAGCTGGAGCGCACCGCCCTCTACAGCGAGCCCCTGGTGCTGGTCGCCAGCGCCGATGCGGCACCTGTACTAAGCCCGCGCGACCTGCAAGACCAGACCCTGTTCATGTGGCCCGGCGGCTGCCCTTACCGCCGCGCCCTGGAGCATTGGCTGAACGCCCACGACGTGACCGCGACCATCATCGGCTATGCCAGCTGGGGCACCATCATCGACTGTGTCAGCGCCGGTGCCGGCATGACCCTGGCCCCGGAAGGCGTGCTCGAGCGCTACACCCTGTCCGCGGGCCTGACGCGCCACCGCTTCGCCGACCTGCAGCCGATCGACATTCGTTTTGTCTGGAACAAGGAAATAGAACGCCACACCGCACGGGACGCGTTTGCGCAGTTGTTGCAGGAACGATTGGGGAAATGAAACGAGCGACTGGCCTTTGAATACACCTTGTAATGTTGACCTGGATAAACGTCGGCTGACGCTTTTCCGTCAAATACAGAATGAGCAAAGGCCGAATGCAAAAAAGGGTTCATTTTTAATGAACCCCTTCTTATGGAGCCTGTTAAATAAATCAGAGCAGCGAGCAAGAATCCGACATCGGAACTTTCGCCACATCGCCTTTACCTGTGCAAAGCAAGGTAACCTTCGAACCTTTTTTGAGACTGACCAACTGCTCAGCATCAGACTTTTCAAAGGCAAATTGCGGCTCCATGAACTGATTCACACCACCGCGCAACGTTACATAAGGCTGCCCCATGAAGTTGGTGTTGATATCTGCAACAGTGCCCGACACCTTGAACTTCTTACCCTTGAACTGCTGGTCAGCCGCGACCGTGTTTGCATCATAAGCCGAGGCAATAGCAGAGGCAGTTACGACAGGCATCGCCGCCAATTCAGCGACTACCTTAGCCTTTTCAGCTGCAGCCTGCTCTACACGCTGCTGCTCAAGCGCCGCAGCTTCGGCTTGCTTTTGCTCAGGAGACTTCATTGCGTTGGAAACCATCCCGATAACCACCAGGCAACCAAAGATGATACCTACCCACTTAAATAATTTCTTCACGCCCTTCTCCCTACCCTTTTGAATAACTTCCGTAACAACATCCATGCCATGACACAAATTGCGTATCAAAGCGGCGAGGATTCTCCCCAATAGCAGGAAGGGAAGCAAGGCAAAGGGCCATTAAAGGTTTAACAGGCAATGAAGGAGTAAAAAATATCAGAACGGAGAGTCAGCGCAGATCATCAATATCGTGCGTTGCTACAGAAAGAACTGAAGAGGGGCATAAACAGAGGGGCGACTATGAATCGCTTGGGCGTTATGGAGGCAACCCCACCAGCCACACCCCGGCACACAATGTCACCGCTGCGGCTGCTCCCTTCCAGGCCTGACCGGGTTCACGGCTGATCGTTGCGAGGGGACCAATGGGGTCACCATAACGACGCTCACCTGACGGCGAGCCGCGCCATTGTACCTATCTGCGGCGAAGTTACAACCGCTCTGTAAAGATTAAAAAATCTGAACGGCTTCAAGTACTTGGATCATTACCCCTCTCCCCCGCCCGCTCGTCGATTTCTGTAGCCGCTGCCGCAGGCTGCGTTCGGTCGCGCAGCGGCCGTAATCGCGGATGACACGATGTTTCGGTTGCAGCTCGGCAAATGGCTGGCGACTGCTTCGCAGTCGATCGCAGCCTGCGGCAGCGGCTACAGGGGACCGCGCATGAGTGGAATGGCAGTTTTGCGGCGAGCTGGCAGTCGATTTTTCGCTTTGTTTTGTAAGGGGTTTCCTAGAAACTCTGGAACGCCTTTGGGCGGGTTGTACCCCTGAATTTGATCGGGCAGTCTGCGGGGGTCGTTGCAGTTTCAACGACCCGGATGTGGAAGTCTGGAAAAGTCATTGGTACAGCGCTCAACAGCGACTGCTGACGTTTTGCGTCCGCAGATCCGTGTTATGGCGACCATGCGTGGGGCACCTTCGGGTGCGCCGGGCTTTGGGTACCAAGGACTCCCCGGTCTTCCACACCCACGCATGGCTGCCACCCTCTCGTGTGGAAGCGAGACTGGCGGCTTTCATCTTTCAGAGAGTCGTAGGTACCCACATGAAAAAGCTCGTTCCCGATCCGCCACTCACTCCCCCGCGCCGACTACGCGATCCTGAACTGGATGCGGCGAATATCTCCCTGCTCCTGTCGCTCAACGACCAGCAGCAACCGCTGCTCACACAACTCAAAGAAACCCGCAGCCAGCCGTTCGGCCTGCGCGACGCCCAGCAGCGCCCACTGTTCGCGGTACAGGCCGGGGTGAATGCCGAAGAAGCCTTGATGCATGTTTCACTGCTGCTCAAATGCGCCGAAGAAGTCTCGGATGAAATCACCGAACAAGGCAGCGGCATCGAACGCGGGCTGATCTGGTCCATGGTGCATTCCGTGGAGATGGCTCGCGCAGTGGTCGATGCCCTGCTCGATGGCGTGCGCACAGCTCGCTAACCGCCCTTGGTAGGAGCGAAGCTTGCTCGCGACAGCATCGCCGCGGCCTTCTGCCGGACCGAGTCGCCTGCATCGCGAGCAAGCTTCGCTCCTGCAGAGGCAAGTGGTGGGTTCAGGCCTGTTCGAGCACTTCGTCGGCCTTGCCGCCAGCTTGCTGGATCACCAGGTGGATGAAGTGCAGCTTGGCGATCACCGCGGGCGGCAGGATGAAGGGATAGAAGTCGGGCTGACCCATGCTGCGTGACAATTCGTTGAGCATGCCCGCCAGTTCGATCCAGGCGTTGACGAAAGAGAGGAACGCCGGGCCGCCGGGATGCTGTGGGTCATACAGGGTGTCCAGCGGAAACGGCTGGTAGTCGAAGTCCATTTCCCGGGCGCTCATGCCGAAGCCCAGCGCGGTGTCCACCGCGTCCATCATGTGCAGGTAGTGGGCCCAGGTTTCCGCCCAGTCTTCCCAGGGGTGCATGGTGGCGTAGGCGCTGACGTAGGCCTGCGACCAATCGTTGGGCGCACCCTGTTGATAATGCCGGTCCAGGGCTTCGGCGTAGCTCGCGCGCTCGTCGCCGAACAGCGCGCGACAGGGTTCCAGCCAATGGCTGTTGGCGATCAGGCGGTCCCAGTAGTAATGCCCCACCTCATGCCGGAAGTGGCCGAGCAAGGTGCGATAGGGTTCGCGCATCTGTACCCGCACCTGCTCGCGATAGGCGTCATCGGCTTCCTTGATGTCGAGGGTGATCAGACCGTTGGCGTGGCCGGTCATGGGCGCCTTGCCCTGCCGATCGACACCGAGGAAATCGAAAGCCAGGCCAGCCTCTTCATCCTCGCTCTTGGCGATCAGCGGCAACCCCAGGCTCATCAGTTGCGCCACCAGGCGGCGCTTGGCGATTTCCACCTTGCGCCAGCGCTCGGGGTTTTCCACCACGCCAAGATCGGGAATGGTCCGGTTCAACCGGCACGCCATGCACAAGGTGCCGGCGCCATAAGCCGGCAGCAGCCAGCTACAGGCCGCCGGGGTATCGAGGTTGGCGCAGCGCCGGAACAGCCCCGCTTGCGGGTCGACGTCCAGCAGCCAGGTATCGACCTCCGGCCCTGGCTGCAGCGACGACAGGCGACTCTGTTCCGGTTGATAACCCAGGGCCGCCGAACAGGCCAGGCACTGACTGTTGCGAAAGAACAGCGACTGCCCGCAGCGGCACAACCAGACCTTGCTGTTGCGGCTGTTCTCACGGACAAAGGGCGCGGCGATACGGGAACTGAGCTGTTCGAAAAAGCGGTACATGGCGATCTCTCCCTGGGCTTGCCAAGACTAGATCATGGGAACGGGACTATTGTTCCATCACCTTGCTGGCGATCCGCTTTTCTGTAGGAGCGAGCTTGCTCGCGAAACGATTTCCATATCGCATCGCGTGCAAGCCTGGAGATTTTTTCGCGAGCAAGCTCGCTCCTACAAGGAAACGCGATTCCATGTAGCCGCTGCCGCAGGCTGCGATAAGGTCCGCAGGACCTTCCGGCGCCCGACAAAGCAACGCCCGCTGCGCGGTCGATCGCAGCCTGCGGCAGCGGCTACAGGGTTATGCCGAGATGCCGTGCTGGCCGAGGAAGGCCACGAAGGCCTCTTCATCCAGCACCTTGAGGCCCAACTCGTTGGCCTTGGCCAGCTTCGAGCCGGCGCCAGGACCGGCCACCACACAATGGGTCTTGGCCGAAACGGAACCGGCAACCTTGGCGCCCAGGCTTTCCAGCTTGTCCTTGGCCACGTCGCGGCTCATCAGCTCCAGCGAGCCGGTGAGCACCCAGGTCTGGCCAGCCAGCGGCAGCCCTTCCACCACCTTCTTCTCGCTCTGCCAGTGCATGCCGAAGGCTTGCAACTGCGCCTCGATGGCCAGCGCCCGTGTGGCGTTCTCGGCGATATCGAAGAACTCGCGCACGGCCTTGGCCTGCTTCTCCGGCAGGGTCTGGCGCATGTCCAGCCAGTCCGCCTTGACCACACCCTCGAGGGTCCCGAACTTGTCCGCCAGCTTCTGCGCCGCACCCGGCCCCACCGATGGAATGTTCAGCTTGTCGAGCATGCCACCCAGGGTGGTGCTGGCAGCGAACTCGGCGCCCAGGTCACCCTGATCCTGCAACTGCAGCCCGCACTGCTGCGGATCGAGCAAGGCACCGATGACCTGCCGGTTATGGCTGTCCTCGAAGAAGCTGTGAATCTCGTGAGCCACTTCCAGGCCGATATCCGGCAGGTAGGTCAGCACTTCCGGCAAGGCCTGCTGCACGCGCTCCAGGGAGGCCAGGGAGCGCGCCAGGACCTTGGCCGTCTCCTCGCCCACATCGGGAATGCCCAGGGCATAGATGAAGCGCGCCAGGCCCGGCTTCTTGCTGTCTTCGATGGCCTTGAGCAGCTTGTTGCTGGAGACCTCGGCGAAGCCTTCCAGGTCGATGATCTGCTCGTACTTGAGCTTGTAGAGGTCGGCCGGTGAGCCGATGAGTTTTTCGTCCACCAGCTGTTCGATGGTCTTGTCGCCCAGCCCTTCGATATCCATCGCCCGACGGGAAACGAAGTGGATGATCGCCTGCTTGAGCTGCGCACCACAGGCCAGGCGACCGACGCAGCGGTACACCGCGCCCTCGCTGATGGTTTCCTTGCCCTTGCTGCGCTTGATCAGTTGCGTGCGCTCGACGTGAGAACCGCACACCGGACAAGTTTCTGGGATATGCACCTGGCGTGCGTTTTCCGGACGGCGCTCGGTGACCACCTGCACCACTTGCGGAATCACATCGCCGGCGCGGCGGATGATCACGGTGTCGCCGATCATCAGGCCCAGGCGCGCCACTTCGTCCATGTTGTGCAGGGTCGCGTTGGAGACGGTGACACCCGCCACCTTGACCGGCCTCAGGCGCGCCACCGGGGTTACCGCGCCGGTACGGCCGACCTGGAATTCCACGTCCAGCAGCTCGGTCAGCTCTTCCATCGCCGGGAACTTGTGGGCGATTGCCCAGCGCGGCTCCCGCGCCCGGAAGCCCAGTTCGCGCTGCGAGGCAATGCTGTTGACCTTGAACACCACGCCGTCGATTTCATAGGGCAAGCCATTGCGGCGCTCGCCGATATCGCGGTAGTAATCCAGGCATTCGTCGATGCCCTTGGCCAGCTTCAGCTCGCGACTGACAGGCATGCCCCAGTGCTTGAGCTGCTCCAGATTGCCGATATGGGTGTCGGCGATATCCGCAGTGACCTGGCCGATCCCGTAGCAGCAGAATTCCAGCGGACGGCTGGCGGTGATCTTCGAATCCAGCTGGCGCAAGCTGCCGGCCGCGGCGTTACGCGGGTTGGCGAAGGTCTTGCCACCCACTTCCAGCTGCGCGGCATTCAGCCGCTCGAAACCGGCCTTGGACATGTAGACCTCGCCGCGCACCTCGAGGGTCGCCGGCCAGCCGCTGCCGTGCAGCTTCAGCGGAATGTTGCGCACGGTGCGCACGTTGACGCTGATGTCTTCGCCGGTGGTGCCGTCGCCGCGGGTCGCGCCGCGCACCAGCACACCGTCCAGATACAGCAGGCTGACCGCCAGGCCATCGAGCTTCGGCTCGCAGCTGTATTCCACCGCCGCCCCGCCACCGAACAGATCGCCCACCGGCAGGTCGAGCCCCTCGGTCACCCGACGATCGAACTCACGCATGTCGGTTTCTTCGAAGGCGTTGCCCAGGCTGAGCATGGGGATTTCGTGGCGCACCTGAGTGAAGGCCGAGAGCGCCGCGCTACCCACGCGCTGGGTCGGCGAATCACTGCTGACCAGCTCCGGGTGCTCGGCTTCCAGCGCCTTGAGTTCGTGGAACAGGCGATCGTATTCGGCGTCGGGAATGCTCGGCTCGTCGAGGACGTGGTAGCGGTAGTTGTGCTGATCCAGCTCAGCGCGCAGCTCAAGAATGCGGGTTTCGACGGCGGTCATGGTGTTCTCTCAAAAAGCAAAAGAGCAGCCTAGGCTGCTCAATATTTGTCTGGAGGGTCTTGCGACCCTGTCGCGAGCCTGCTCCGGCAGGCCAAGGGTTATGCCGGAGCGGCTGGCTCGCGAAGCGCTCAGCGCTTCTGGGTCAGGGCGCGACGCTCGAATTCGACGATGCGCTGACGGTAGTGTTCGATGGTCTGGGCGGTCAGTACGCTGCGCTGGTCGTCCTTCAGTTCGCCGTTCAGTTCCTGGGACAGCTTGCGCGCCGCAGCCACCATCACGTCGAAAGCCTGCTTCGGATGACGCGGGCCTGGCAGGCCGAGGAAGAAGCTCACGGCCGGAGTGCTGAAGTGGTCGATGTCGTCCAGGTCGAACACGCCTGGCTTGACCGCGTTGGCCATGGAGAACAGTACTTCGCCATTGCCAGCCATGCTTTCGTGACGGTGGAAAATATCCATCTCGCCAAAGCGCAGGCCGCTTTCCAGGATGTTCTGCAACAGCGCCGGCCCCTTGAAGCCGCCGGCATCACGGCAGATCACGCTGATCACCAGCACTTCTTCGGCTTGCGGCTGGTCCTTGTCGGCGTAGCCGGAAGCCTTGGTTTCATCCGGGAAGTCGTCGTCACGGCTGCTGAAGCTCGGGCCGCCGTCCAGGTCCAGGTTGAGGTTCAGGTCGCCCTGCTGTGGCTCGCTGCCACGCTTGCCACGCTTGGAACCAGACTCGCGCGGTTCGCGCGCCGGCGCGCTCATCGACGGCAGGTCGTGCTCATCGAGTTGCGGTTCCTTATGGGTATCCAGCACGCGGGGCGGGCCCAGCAGTTCGGCACTGCTGTCATCGTCCGGCAGGTTGGACAGGCTACGATCCAGACGGAATTTCAACTTCCCCTTGCCGCCGCGCATACGGCGCCAGCCATCAAAAAGAATACCGGCAATGACAATGATGCCGATGACGATCAGCCACTCGCGCAGACCGATTTCCATGTAATCCCGTGCCTCTATGAAAAATGCTGAAAAATAAGAGGTTTAGCAAACTGCAAACCGCTTTAAAACGTGGCGCCAACTCTATGTTCTGACTGGCCTTTTGCCCACGTATAGGAAAAATTGACATTAAACTAGCACGACCAAAGACAACTTTACACCGTCTGTCGCAACGGCTTCATTCAATATGTCGATCAGCCTGTACTCGGCGCAGGTAAAAAACTCTTACTTGTCACTTACATACCGGCTTTGGTCGCCCGGATATCAGGCGTCCACCATCGCCATCGCCTCCTCGACATCCACGGCTACCAGGCGTGAACAGCCGGGCTCGTGCATCGTCACGCCCATCAATTGATCGGCCATTTCCATGGCGATCTTGTTGTGGGTGATATAGATGAACTGCACCGTCTGCGACATCTCTTTAACCAGCCTTGCGTAGCGTCCAACGTTAGCGTCATCCAGCGGAGCGTCAACTTCGTCGAGCATGCAGAACGGCGCCGGGTTCAACTTGAAGATGGCAAATACCAGCGCCAGGGCCGTCAATGCTTTCTCACCACCGGACAACAAATGAATGGTGCTGTTCTTCTTCCCTGGCGGACGCGCCATGATCGTTACCCCTGTATCGAGTAGATCTTCGCCCGTCAGTTCCAAATAAGCGCTGCCGCCACCGAAAACTTTTGGAAAGAGTGCCTGTAAACCGCCGTTAATCTGATCAAAGGTATCCTTGAAACGATTACGGGTTTCCTTGTCGATCTTGCGAATCACGTTTTCCAGGGTTTCCAGGGCTTCCACCAGATCGGCGTCCTGGGCGTCCAGATAACGCTTGCGCTCGGACTGCTGCTGGTACTCATCGATGGCCGCGAGGTTGATCGCCCCCAGGCGCTGGATACGCGCGGCAATCCGCTCGAGCTCTTCCTCGGCCTCTTTCTCGCTGGCCTGTTCGGTCAGCGTGGCGAGCACGCCCTGCAAGTCGTAGCCGTCTTCCAGCAACTGGTCCTGCAAGGTCTTGCGGCGCACGCTCAGGGCCTGCCATTCCATGCGCTGCTGTTCGAGCTGGCCACGGATCAATTGCGATTGCTGCTCGGCCTGGGTCCGGCGTTTTTCCGCGTCGCGCAATTCGCGGTCGGCATCCTCCATGGCGATCTGCGCGCTCTTGAGTTCGACGTCGACGGTCATGCGTTTTTCCAGCAACTCCTCGAGCTTCAGGCGCAGCTCTTCCAGCGGTGCGGCGCCCTCCTCCAGGTTCAGGCTGAGCTGTTCGCGCTTCTCCGTCAGGCGCTCCGATTGCAGCTCCAGGCGTTCCAGGGCCTGGCGGGTGGAATCGTGCTGGGCCTTGAGCGAACCCAGGCGTACCGCCAGTTGGTGAGCGTGATCCTTGTGCTGGCGAGCCTCCTGGCGCACCCGGTCCAGGCGCTCACGCAAACTGTCGCGCTGGGCCAGCAGCAATTCGCGCTGCTCGGTGTCCAGGGCCATGCTGTCGAGGGCTTCCTGCAGCTGCAGACGGGCTTCGCCCACCTGCTCGTGCTCCACGGCGCGCTGCTCGCCCAGCTCCGCCACTTCTTCATCCAGACGGGTACGGCGCAGGGCCAGCTGTTCGGCCTTGGCCTTGCCGGCGGAAAGCTTGGCTTTCAATTCACCCTGCTGACGGGCTTCGTCCTGCAGCAGGCGGCGCAGGTGTTCGCGACCGTTCTCCTGCTGGCGCTGTTGCGCACGCAGGTTCTGCAAGTGGGTTTCCAGGTCTTCCACGCTGGCTTCGCGCTCGTCGCGCTCTTGGCTCAACTGCTCGATTTCCTGGTTGCGCGCGAGCATGCCGCTTTCCGCTTCGCTGGCGCGGCGCACTCGCAGGAAATGCCGGCCGACCCAGAAACCGTCGCGGCTGATCAGGCTCTCGCCGGCCGCCAACTGGCCACGCAGGGCAAGAGCCTGTTCAAGGTTTTCCACCGGTTTGACCTGACCCAGCCAGGGCGCCAGGTCGACCTGGGCATCGACCTTGTCCAGCAGGCTGCCGGGTATCCGCGCGCCCTCGCCCGCCAGCTGGAGCAGGCGCAGATCGCCCTGCTCGAACCCGGCCAGGTCAAAGCCGGCAAAGTCGTCGACCAACACCGCTTGCAGGTCGGCGCCGAGCACGGTTTCCACCGCCAGTTCCCAACCGGCCTCAACCTTCAAGCCTTCGGCCAAACGCGGACGCTCGGCCAGCTGTTGCTCCTGTAGCCATTGCGCCGTGCCAGTCCCCGGATTGAGCGCTGCCTGCTGCAAAGCCTCCAGCGAGGCCAGGCGACCATTGAGACGTTGCAATTCGCCCTGGGCCTGCTGCTGGGCCTGGGTCGCCTGATGCAGCTCCTGGCGCAGTTGCTCCAGGCGCTCGACCTGACCGTCTTCGCTGGCCTGCAAATCTTCCAGGGTCGCCTCGCTCGCCGCGAGTTGTTCATTGAGTTCGAGGATTGCCGCGTCTTCCGGATCGGCGGCGAGCAACGCGCGCTCCTCCACCAGACGCCGCTGGCGCTCGCCCAGACGCTCCATGCTGCCTTCGAGCTGCTGGATACGCGACTGCTGCACCTCGGCCTGGCGCCGCGGCTCGGCGGACTTGAGGTTGAATGCGTCCCACTGCTCCTGCCAGCCGTGCATGGTGGCTTCGGCTTCTTCCAGGGCCGCGGCAGCCTCTTCGGCGGCGGCGCTGGTGACTTCCTGCTCGGGCTCGAGCATTTCCAGCTCTTCACCGAGGGTGGCGAGCAAGGTGCGGTCGTGACCCAGGTGGGATTCGGTCTCCTGGCGTGCACGCTCGGCCTCGCGCAAGTCGTCCTGCAACTGGCGCAGACGCTGCTGACCGTGCTGGATGCTCTGCTCGACCCGAGCGATATCGCCGCCGACCGAATAGAAGCGCCCCTGCACCAGATTGAAGCGCTCGGACAGCTCATGGTGACCGTCGCGCAGGCGCTCGATGGCGGCGTCGGCATTGCGTTGTTCCGCCACCAGGGCTTCAAAGCCGACTTCCTGGTTGCCGATGATCGATTCGCGCTGGCCGACCTGCTCGTTAAGCTCCTGCCAGCGCAACGCCGACAGCTGGGCCTTGAGCTGACGCTCCTCGGCTTTGTATTCCTGGTACTTCTCGGCCGCCTGGGCCTGGCGGTGCAGGCGTTCGAGCTGGCGCTCCAGCTCTTCGCGCAGGTCGGTCAGGCGCGCCAGGTTTTCGTGGGTACGGCGGATGCGGTTTTCGGTTTCCCGGCGACGCTCCTTGTACTTGGAAATCCCCGCCGCTTCTTCGATGAAGTTGCGCAGGTCTTCCGGCTTGGCTTCGATCAGCTTGGAGATCATGCCCTGCTCGATGATCGAGTAGCTGCGTGGCCCCAGGCCGGTGCCGAGGAAAATATCGGTAATGTCGCGACGGCGGCACTTGGCGCCGTTGAGGAAATAGCTGTTCTGACTGTCGCGGGTGACCTTGCGGCGGATGGAGATTTCCGCGTAGGCCGCGTACTCGCCGACCAGGGTGCCGTCGGAGTTGTCGAAGACCAGCTCGATGCTGGCCTGGCTCACCGGCTTGCGGCTGGTGGAACCGTTGAAGATGACGTCGGTCATCGACTCGCCGCGCAGGTTCTTGGCCGAGCTCTCGCCCATTACCCAGCGCACGGCGTCGATGATGTTCGACTTGCCGCACCCATTGGGCCCGACCACCGCCGCCATGTTACTGGGGAAGTTCACCGTGGTCGGGTCGACGAAGGATTTGAACCCCGCCAGCTTGATGCACTTGAGCCGCACGCTCAGGCAACCGTCAAGGCGGCGACTACCAGGTCGCAACTGCGCCGGGCATAGGCCGTCAACACCAGGCGGATGGTCGACAGGTCACGGGCCAGCACAGCGGCCAGCAGTTGCTCGAACAGGTCGAGGAATTCGCTCATTTCCGCCTTGCGCTGCTCCAGGGCCAGGAAATAGGCACGGCTCATCGCCGGCTGCAGGTTCTCGACGGTTTCCTGCAGGTACGGGTTGTTGGCGAATGGGTAAGCGGCGCGCATCACGTTGAAGCTGTCTTCGACGAAGCTGCGAATATCCTGGCGCTCGTAGGCGGCGATCAGCCGTTGCTGGATCTGCAGGAATGGCGCCATGTCGGCTTGCAGTTCCCAGCCGCTGGCCACCGAGTTGCCCAGCAGGATGTACAGCTCGCTCATCAGGGTGCACAGGCTCTGCACCTTGTGCGGGGTGAGTTCGGTCACATGGGCGCCACGACGCGGCAGGATGGCGATCAGGTGACGGCGTTCGAGGATCAGCAGGGCCTCGCGGACCGAGCCGCGGCTGACGTTGAGGGCCAGCGTGACCTTCTGTTCCTGAATGCGCTCCCCAGGCTTGAGCTCGCCGCGAATGATGCGTTCGGCGAGGTGGTGAGCGATTTGCTCGGCGAGGCTGTCCGGCGCCTTGAACGTCATGGTTTTCCTTCAAACTCTTAGATCGGTACAAGCGGCGCAGTGTAGCGCAATTGCTACCTCATGGCGGAGTGCCCAAGGGCCTGAATTTGGCACGGAATAAGCAAAAAGCACTGCGGCCCGGGAGGGTCAATACTGTTTGAAAGCGCTTGTTGATCGGCAAAAAGCAATTTCTTGACCCTTAGGTCAGAAATTAATTGACCGAAAAGTCAGACATGACTAAATTCGGCCCACATCGGTTACCAATAATAATGAGTCTGCGAGGCCTTCCGTGATCCAGTTTTTACTCAACCAGGAACTCCGTAGCGAGCACAGCCTGGACCCGAATCTGACGGTGCTCAACTATCTGCGCGAGCACCTGGGCAAGCCCGGCACCAAAGAAGGCTGCGCCAGTGGCGACTGTGGCGCCTGCACCGTGGTGGTCGGCGAATTGCACACCGATGACACGGGCGCGGAGTACATCCGTTATCGCAGCCTCAACTCGTGCCTGACCTTTGTCTCGTCGTTGCACGGCAAGCAGCTGATCAGCGTCGAAGACCTCAAGCACCAGGGCCAGTTGCACAGCGTGCAGAAGGCCATGGTCGAGTGCCACGGCTCGCAGTGCGGCTTCTGCACGCCGGGCTTCGTCATGTCACTGTTCGCCCTGCAGAAGAACTCCGAGCAACCCGACTCGCACAAGGCCCATGAAGCCCTGGCCGGCAACCTGTGCCGCTGCACCGGCTACCGTCCGATCCTCGCCGCCGCCGAGCAGGCCTGTTGCAACAAGCAGCCTGACCAGTTCGACGCCCGCGAAGCCGAGACCATCGCGCGCCTGAAAGCCATCGCCCCCAGCGACACCGGCGAGCTGAACAGTGGCGACAAACGTTGCCTGGTACCGCTGACCGTATCCGACCTGGCCGACCTGTATGACGCCTACCCGCAAGCCCGGCTGCTGGCCGGCGGCACCGACCTGGCGCTGGAAGTCACCCAGTTCCACCGCCCGCTGCCGGTGATGATCTACGTCGGCAACGTCGCCGAAATGAAACGCGTCGAACGCTTCGACGACCGCCTGGAAATCGGCGCCGCCACCGCCCTCTCCGATTGCTACGACGCCCTCAAGGCCGAGTACCCGGACTTCGGCGAGCTGCTGCAACGCTTCGCCTCGCTGCAGATCCGCAATCAGGGCACCCTGGGCGGCAACATCGGCAACGCCTCGCCCATTGGCGACTCGCCACCCTTGCTGATCGCCCTGGGCGCGCAGATCGTCCTGTGCAAAGGCAACACCCGCCGCACCCTGGCCCTGGAAGACTATTTCATCGACTACCGCGTCACTGCGCGCCAGGAAAGCGAGTTCATCGAGAAGATCATCGTGCCGCGGGCCAGCGCCCAGCAGCTGTTCCGCGCCTACAAGGTGTCCAAGCGCCTGGACGACGATATTTCCGCGGTCTGCGCAGCCTTCAACCTGCGCATCGAAAACGGCGTGATCGCCGACGCCCGCGTGGCCTTCGGCGGCATGGCCGCCACCCCGAAACGCGCCAAGCACTGTGAAGCCGCACTACTCGGCGCCGCTTGGAACGAGACCACAGTCGAACGTGCCTGCGCCGCCCTGGGCGAGGACTTCACCCCGCTTTCGGACTTCCGCGCCAGCAAGGAATACCGCCTGCTCAGCGCCCAGAACCTGCTGCGCAAATACTTCATCGAACTGCAAACACCGCACATCGAGACCCGGGTGACCGCTTATGTCTAATCATCACAACGTCGAGAAGACTCAAGCCGAACTGAGCGCCCTGTTTCAGCAGGACCTGACCACCGGCGTCGGGCGCAGCGTCAAGCACGACAGCGCCGTCAAGCATGTGTCCGGCGAAGCGGTGTACATCGATGACCGGCTGGAATTCCCCAACCAGCTGCATGTCTATGCGCGTCTCTCGGACCGGGCCCACGCGAAGATCCTCAGCATCGACACCGCGCCCTGCTACACCTTCGACGGCGTGCGTATCGTCATCACCCACAAGGACATTCCGGGGCTGAAAGACATCGGCCCACTGCTGCCCGGCGACCCGCTGCTGGCCATCGACGATGTGCAGTTCGTCGGCCAGCCGGTGCTGGCGGTGGCCGCCCGCGACCTGGAAACCGCGCGCAAGGCGGCCATGGCCGCGGTCATCGAATACGAGGACCTGGAGCCGGTGCTGGACGTGGTCGAAGCCCTGCGCAAACGCCACTTCGTCCTCGACAGCCACACCCACCAGCGCGGCGACTCGGCCAAGGCCCTGGCCAGCGCCGAGCATCGCCTGCAGGGCACCCTGCACATCGGCGGCCAGGAACACTTCTACCTGGAGACCCAGATCTCCTCGGTGATGCCCACCGAAGACGGCGGCATGATCGTCTACTGCTCGACCCAGAACCCCACCGAAGTGCAGAAGCTGGTGGCCGAGGTGCTGGACGTGTCGATGAACAAGATCGTGGTCGACATGCGCCGCATGGGCGGTGGTTTCGGCGGCAAGGAAACCCAGGCCGCCAGCCCGGCATGCCTGTGCGCGGTGATCGCGCACCTCACCGGCCAGCCGACCAAGATGCGCCTGCCGCGGGTCGAAGACATGCTGATGACCGGCAAGCGCCACCCCTTCTATATCGAGTACGACGTCGGCTTCGACAGCACCGGGCGCCTGCACGGCATCCAGCTGGAGCTGGCCGGCAACTGCGGTTGCTCGCCGGACCTGTCGGCCTCGATCGTCGACCGGGCGATGTTCCACGCCGACAACTCGTACTACCTGGGCGACGCCACCATCAACGGCCATCGCTGCAAGACCAACACCGCGTCGAACACCGCCTACCGTGGTTTCGGCGGCCCGCAAGGCATGGTCGCCATCGAGGAAGTGATGGACGCCATCGCCCGCCATCTGGCGCTCGACCCGCTGGCGGTGCGCAAGGCCAACTACTACGGCAAGATCGAACGCAACATTACGCACTACTACCAGACCGTCGAGCACAACATGCTCGAAGAAATGACCGCCGAGCTGGAAGCCAGCAGCCAGTACGCCGAGCGCCGCGAAGCGATCCGCCGCTACAACGCAGGCAGCCCGATCCTGAAAAAAGGCCTGGCGCTGACCCCGGTGAAATTCGGCATTTCCTTCACCGCCAGCTTCCTCAACCAGGCCGGCGCGCTGGTGCATGTCTACACCGACGGCAGCATCCACCTGAACCACGGCGGCACGGAAATGGGCCAGGGCCTGAACACCAAGGTGGCGCAGGTGGTGGCCGAAGTGTTCCAGGTGGAAATCGACCGGGTGCAGATCACCGCAACCAACACCGACAAGGTGCCCAACACCTCGCCGACTGCCGCCTCCAGCGGCGCCGACCTGAACGGCAAGGCCGCGCAGAATGCCGCCGAAACCATCAAGAAACGCCTGGTGGAGTTCGCTGCCCGGCAGTACAAGGTCAGCGAGGAAGATGTGGAATTCCACAACGGCCATGTGCGGGTCCGCGACCAGATCCTGAGCTTCGAGGAGCTGATCCAGCAGGCCTATTTCGCCCAGGTCTCGCTGTCCAGCACCGGCTTCTACAAGACTCCGAAAATCTACTACGACCGTGCCCAGGCCCGTGGCCGGCCGTTCTACTACTTCGCCTACGGCGCCGCCTGCGCCGAGGTGATAGTCGACACCCTGACCGGCGAGTACAAGATGCTGCGCACCGACATCCTGCATGACGTCGGCGCCTCGCTGAACCCGGCCATCGACATCGGCCAGGTGGAAGGCGGCTTTATCCAGGGCATGGGCTGGCTGACCATGGAAGAGCTGGTGTGGAACGCCAAGGGCAAATTGATGACCAACGGCCCGGCCAGCTACAAGATTCCGGCAGTGGCCGACATGCCGCTGGACCTGCGGGTCAAGCTGGTGGAAAACCGCAAGAACCCGGAAGACACGGTGTTCCACTCCAAGGCCGTGGGCGAGCCGCCGTTCATGCTCGGCATCGCTGTCTGGTGCGCGATCAAGGACGCCGTGGCCAGCCTTGGCGATTACCGGCACCAGCCAAGGATCGACGCGCCGGCCACGCCGGAGCGGGTGTTGTGGGGCTGCGAGCAGATGCGCCAGTTGAAGGTGACCAAGGCCGTCGAGGCCGAGTCTGAACTGGCACCGCTCTAGACCGAGGTGCGCCCATCGCGGGCAGGCCTCGCTCCTACGAACAGGTGACACGCGAACGACGCATAACCTGTAGGAGCGAGGCTTGCCCGCGATGATGGCCGAACAGACAACAGCGATGTTGAGGTGAAACATGTACAACTGGATCAGCGCCCTCGCCGACCTGCAAACCCGCGGTGAACCCTGCGTGCTGGTGACTATCATCGAAGAGCTGGGTTCGACGCCACGCAATGCCGGCTCGAAAATGGTCATCAGCGCCACCCAGAGTTTCGACACCATCGGCGGTGGCCACCTGGAATACAAGGCCATGCAGATCGCCCGCGAGATGCTCGCCAGCGGCAAGCAGGACACCCACCTGGAGCGCTTCAGCCTGGGCGCCAGCCTCGGCCAGTGCTGCGGCGGCGTGACCGTGTTGCTGTTCGAACCCATGGGCCAGGTCCAGGCGCAGATCGCGGTCTTCGGCGCCGGCCATGTCGGCCGCGCCCTGGTGCCGCTGCTCGCCAGCCTGCCGTGCAAGGTGCGCTGGATCGACTCACGGGAACAGGAATTCCCCGAGCAGATCCCCCAGAGCGTGCGCAAGATCGTCAGTGAAGAGCCCGTCGATGAAATCGACGACCTGCCCGCCGGCAGCTACTGCATCGTCATGACCCACAATCACCAGCTCGACCTGGAACTCACCGCCGCGATTCTCAAGCGCAACGACTTCGCCTACTTCGGCCTGATCGGCTCGAAGACCAAGCGGGTGAAGTTCGAACACCGCCTGCGCGAGCGCGGCTTCGACAACAGCGTGCTGCAACGCATGCGCTGCCCGATGGGGCTGGGCGAGGTCAAAGGCAAGTTGCCTGTGGAAATCGCCATCTCCATCGCCGGCGAAATCATCGCCACCTATAACGCCAATTTCGGCCAGCACAGCGCCCGCGCCGAACCCATTGCCAAGCTGCTGCCGGCCTCGCGCCGCAGCCATGCCTCCCATTAAAAAGCCACGAACCGAGACTGCCTCATGCCTCTGACTCGCAAAGCCTACCGTGCCGCCATCCTGCACAGCATCGCCGACCCCGCCGAGGTCGGCATCGAAGCCTCCTACGAGTACTTCGAGGATGGCCTGCTGGTGGTCGACAATGGCCAGATCAGTGCCCTCGGCCACGCCAGCGAATTGCTCGCCAGTTTGCCCGCCGATACCGAGATCACTCACTACAAGGATGCGCTGATCACCCCAGGCTTTATCGACACCCATATCCACCTGCCGCAGACCGGTATGGTCGGTGCCTACGGCGAGCAGTTGCTGGACTGGCTCAACACCTACACCTTTCCTTGCGAAAGCCAGTTCGCCGACCGGGCCCATGCCGAGGAAGTGGCGGAGATTTTCATCAAGGAGCTGCTGCGCAACGGCACCACCACCGCCCTGGTCTTCGGCAGCGTGCATCCGCAATCGGTGAATGCCTTTTTCGCAGCGGCCGAAAAGCTCGATCTGCGGATGATCGCCGGCAAGGTGATGATGGACCGCAACGCTCCCGACTACCTGACCGACACCGCCGAATCCAGCTACCTGGAAAGCAAGGCACTGATCGAGCGCTGGCATGGCAAGGGTCGCCTGCACTACGCGGTGACACCACGTTTCGCCCCGACCAGCACCCCGGAACAACTGACCCTCGCCGGCCAGTTGCTCGGTGAGTACCCCGACCTGTACATGCAGACCCACATCAGCGAGAACCTGCAGGAAGTCGAATGGGTCAAGGAGCTGTTCCCGGAGCGCAAGGGCTACCTGGATGTGTACGACCACTACCAATTGCTGGGCGAACGCTCGGTGTTCGCCCACGGCGTGCACCTGTGCGACGACGAATGCGCGCGCCTGGCGCAGACCGGTTCGGCCGTGGCCTTCTGCCCGACCTCGAACCTGTTCCTCGGCAGCGGCCTGTTCAACCTGCCGATGGCCGAGAAACACAAACTGAATGTCGGCCTCGGTACCGACGTCGGCGGTGGCACCAGCTTCTCGCTGCTGCAGACCCTGAACGAAGCCTACAAGGTCATGCAACTGCAGGGCGCGCGCCTGAGCCCGTTCAAGTCGCTGTACCTGGCCACCCTCGGCGGCGCCCGCGCACTGCGCCTGGAAGAGCGGATCGGCACCTTGCAGCCGGGCACCGACGCCGACTTCCTGGTGCTCGACTACAACGCCACGCCGCTGCTGAGCTATCGCCTGAAGCAGTCCAAGAGCATCGCCGAGACCCTGTTCGTGCTGATGACCCTGGGCGACGACCGCACCGTGGCGCAGACCTATGCCGCGGGTAATCTGGTGCACCAGCGCTAATCCCGAAAACGAAAAATCCCCCGCCTCAGATTCTGGGGCGGGGGATTTTTTTACCTGCTGTAAACCCTGTAGGAGCGAGCTTGCTCGCGAAAAGATCGCCAACGATGACGCGTCTTGGCAGACAGGTCGCCGCTTCGCGGCTATCGCGAGCAAGCTCGCTCCTACAGAGAGATGGCGTTACAGCTTGGCGGGAGAACGGCCCGGCTTCTTGGTTTGCAGCAGGTGCGAGAACACCGCGTGCAGGTCGTCCGAGGCGCTTTCTTCGTCGAGGTTGAGCTTGCTGTCGATGTGATCCATGTGATGCATCATCAGGGTCACCGCCAGCTCCGCGTCGCGGGCCTCGATGGCGTCGATCAACTGGGTGTGCTCGTCGTAGGAACAGTGCGAGCGGTTGCCGCTTTCATACTGGGCGATGATCAGCGATGTCTGCGACACCAGGCTGCGCTGGAAGCTGATCAGCGGGGCATTCTTCGCCGCTTCGGCAAGCTTCAGGTGGAACTCGCCCGACAAGCGGATACCGGCGCCGCGATCGCCGCGGGAGAAGCTGTCGCGCTCGTCGTTGACCATCTGCCGCAGCTCGGCAAGCTGCTCGGCCGTGGCATGCTGCACCGCCAGTTCGGTGATCGCCCGCTCCACCAGCCGGCGCGCCATGAACACCTGGCGGGCTTCCTCGACACTCGGGCTGGCCACGACCGCGCCGCGATTGGGCCGCAGCAGCACCACGCCTTCATGGGCCAGGCGCGACAGCGCCCGACGAATGATAGTGCGGCTGACCCCGAAAATTTCCCCCAGCGCCTCTTCGCTCAACTTGGTGCCGGGCGCCAGGCGCTGTTCGAGGATGGCCTCGAAGATATGCGCGTAGACAATATCGTCCTGGGTCCCGCTGCGACCGGCCTTGCCTGCTCGCGGTTGTTTCTTGAGGGGTTGCAACTGTTCGTTCATGGGCACTCGAGTCGGGAGAACTGCGGCGAATTGACCGTGACTGTAATACGGCACAGTGGGTCGCTGACAAGTATCGCGTAAAAACAATGGCACATTGTACACAACCCATAGGGTTTATTCGCAATAACTCTATGGTCCACGGGCTGTCGCAACGACTGTACGGCCATTTGCCGCCCTGGCTGTATTGCAATGAATGGTTACTTTTACGTTTAGGCTTGGCCCCTGCTTTCGCCACCCAACGCCCCTGCACCGGGCTTTCGGGTGGCAGATATCTTCATCAGAACAAGGAACAGTGCTCCATGTCCGACGCCTCCCTCGCGCCGTTACGTCCCCTGGCCGATACTTCGCCCTCGGCCGTAGTCGCCGGCTTCATCGCCATGATGACCGGCTACACCAGCTCCCTGGTGCTGATGTTCCAGGCCGGACAGGCCGCCGGGCTGACCAGCGGGCAGATTTCCTCCTGGATCTGGGCCATCTCCATCGGCATGGCCGTGTGCAGCATCGGCCTGTCCTTGCGCTACCGCACCCCGATCACCGTCGCCTGGTCGACCCCCGGCGCCGCGCTGTTGATCACCAGCCTGTCCGGGGTGAGCTACGGCGAAGCCATCGGCGCCTATATCACCTGCGCGGTGCTGGTGACCATCTGCGGCCTGACCGGCAGCTTCGAACGCCTGGTCAAGCGCATTCCGGCCTCGCTCGCCGCGGCGCTACTGGCGGGCATCCTGTTCAAGATCGGCAGCGAGATCTTCGTCGCGGCGCAGCACCGCACTGGCCTGGTGCTGGGCATGTTCTTCAGCTACTTGCTGGTCAAGCGCCTGTCACCACGCTACGCGGTGCTCGCCGCGCTGTTGATCGGCACCGCGCTGGCCGGCGTGATGGGCCTGCTGGACTTCAGCCAGTTCCACCTGGAAGTCGCCACACCGGTGTGGACCACTCCGCACTTCTCCCTGGCGGCGACCATCAGCATCGGCATCCCGCTGTTCGTGGTGGCCATGACCTCGCAGAACATGCCCGGGGTCGCGGTGCTGCGCGCCGACGGCTACAACGTGCCCGCCTCGCCGCTGGTCACCACCACCGGTATCGCCTCCCTGCTGCTGGCGCCATTCGGCTCCCACGGCATCAACCTGGCGGCCATCAGCGCGGCGATCTGCACCGGCCCCCATGCCCACGAGGACCGCAACAAGCGCTACACCGCGGCGGTCTGGTGCGGGATTTTCTATGGCATCGCCGGGATCTTCGGCGCCACCCTGGCGGCCTTGTTCGCGGCACTGCCCAAGGAGCTGGTGCTGTCGATCGCCGCCCTGGCGCTGTTCGGCTCGATCATCAACGGCCTGAGCATCGCCATGAGCCAGGTGAAGGAGCGCGAGGCAGCGTTGATCACCTTTATGGTGACGGCCTCGGGCCTGACCCTGTTTTCCGTCGGCTCGGCGTTCTGGGGAATCGTGGCCGGCGTGCTGACCCTGGTGATCCTGAACTGGAACAACGAATAAGCCTGTGGCCGCTGCCGCAGGCTGCGATCGCGACCGAAGGGTGCGCAAGGCCTCAGGATCGCTGAAGCCCTTCGGGCTTATCGCAGCCTACGGCAGCGGCTACAACCTGCCCACGCGAAATCCCGGGAAACAGGCCCGAGGCATATAAAGGTTCTGCGGGGGGAATAAATAGATGAAGGCTGTACAGCGACAGCCGTGAGCCGGTAGCCCGGACGGGCCACCGACTCACGACTCAGCACATCAGGCTACCGGATTGATCGAGTTTTCCGGGTACCAGACGTCCAGCAGCGGGCTGACTTCAACGCTGGTCAGCTCGGTGCGGGCCTTGAGCCAGGCTTCGACCTTGGCACGTTGCTCTTCGCTGACCGAACCGCGTTTGCTCAGGCAAACCAGGCCGAAGTCATCGCCACCAACATAGCCGAGGCCGTTGGCTTCCATCGCTTCTTTGAGGAACGCGTCGAGGAAAGCGTCAATAGCCTCTTCGGCCAGATCTTCTTTGAAATCCAGGTTCAGCTCAAAACCCAGCTCCTGAAATTCATCTACGCACAGTTTTTTGCGCAGACGGCGGGAACGGTTAGTGGCCATGGAACAATCCTCATAAGTAATAACGGGCGGCACTTTACCAGTTTAAGCAACCGATTGCCTGACTCTATGAGGGCCTTGGCCGGCCATTGGGAAAAAAATAGCGGATTCGCCCGACGCGGCACGGCACAAGCCGCTATACCTTGGGGCATAATGCCGACACTTTCGTGACCACTGAGGGAATTTATCGTCATGCCCTCGTCTTTTCTCCCCTCGGCTGTAGGGTTTTACTTCACATGATCAAATCTTTGCGCCCACTTTTTCTTGCCGGTCTTCTTCTGCCCCTGGCCATTTCCGTTTCCGCAGCCCCCGTCAACACCACCCTTTCGCCCAAGGTTCAACAGGCCCTCAAGGCCAGCAAACTGCAAGACAACGCCCTGTCGCTGGTGATGATCCCGCTCAACGGCCCGGGCACGGCCACGATCTACAACGCCGACGTGTCGGTCAACCCGGCCTCCACCATGAAACTGGTCACCACCTACGCCGCCCTGGAAATGCTCGGCCCGACCCACCAGTGGAAAACCGAGTTCTATACCGACGGCACCCTGAGCGGCGGCATCCTCAATGGCAACCTGTACCTCAAGGGCGGCGGCGACCCCAAGCTGAACATGGAAAAACTCTGGTTGCTGATGCGCGACCTGCGGGCCAACGGCGTGCAGCAAGTGACCGGCGACCTGGTGCTGGACCGCAACTTCTTCGTGCAGCCGCAACTGCCGCAGTTCAACGACGACGGCAATGACGAGAACAAGCCGTTCCTGGTCAAGCCCGACTCGCTGCTGGTCAACCTCAAGGCCCTGCGCTTCGTGGCGCGCAATGACTCGGGCAAGGTGCTGATTTCCGTCGAACCGCCGATTGCCAGCATTCGCATCGACAATCAGGTCAAGGCCGTCGGCGGTAAACAGTGCACCGGCAACGTTCGCTACAACCCGGTCCCGCAGGCGGACGGCGGCGTCACCGTGACCGTCAACGGCCAGTTGGGCGACGGCTGCAGCTCGCAGACCTACCTGTCGCTGCTTGACCACGCGACCTACACCGCCGGCGCCGTACGCGCCATCTGGAAGGAACTGGGCGGCAGCATCCAGGGCAAGGACCGCCTGGCCGCCGTGCCATCCAGCGCCAAGGTGCTGGCCCGGGCCTTCTCGCCGGACCTGGCGGAAATCATCCGCGACATCAACAAATACAGTAACAACACCATGGCCCAGCAGCTGTTCCTCAGCCTCGGCGCGCAATACCGCACCGAAGCCGATGGCGACGATGCCAAGGCAGCGCAACGAGTGGTGCGTCAGTGGCTGGCCAAGAAAGGCATCACCGCGCCGCATCTGGTGATGGAGAACGGTTCGGGCTTGTCCCGTGCCGAACGGGTCAGCGCCCGCGAAATGGCCTCCATGCTGCAAGCGGCCTGGAGAAGCCCGTACTCGGCGGAGTTCATCAGTTCGATGCCGATCGCCGGCATGGACGGCACCATGCGCAAGCGCCTGAAGCGCACCGCCATGTCCGGTGAAGCCCATGTGAAGACCGGGACCCTGAACACCGTGCGCGCCATCGCCGGCTACAGCCGCGACAGCAACGGCAACACCTGGGCCGTGGTGGCGATCCTCAACGATCCTAAGCCATGGGGCGCGTCCTCGGTGCTCGACCAGGTGCTGCTGGATCTGTATCGCCAGCCGAAACTGGCAGACACCGCTTCGACCCTGTAAGCCGTCACTTGCAGGTGGCGCGGCAACCCCGCGCCACCTCGCTCCTCTGCCCCACTCGCCTCAAGCCATCTCGGCCTGGACCCGGTCGCGCCCTGCCTGCTTGGCCGCATAGACCCCGGAATCCGCCCGCAGCAACAGCCCGTCGGCCCCTTCGTGCTCCCGCCAGCTGGCGATGCCGAAACTGGCCGTGACAATGCCCACGCCATCGATCGGCGAGCTGCGCAGCCCGCGCCACAGCTCCTCGGCCAGGACATAGGCCTGCTGGCCATCGGTGTCCGGGCACAGCACCATGAATTCTTCGCCGCCCAAGCGGCAAAACACATCCGTGCGCCGCAGACGAAGGCTGATGCGCTCACAGACACCGCGCAGCACCATGTCGCCGATGGCATGCCCATGCTGGTCGTTGATCCGCTTGAAGTGGTCGATATCCAGCATGATCACCGCCAGATTGCCCACCCCGCGCTCGACCCGCGCCATTTCCGTCTGCAGGCGCTCCTGGAAATAGCGGCGGTTGTGGATGCCGGTCAGGGAGTCGGTGACCGACAGCGCCCGCAACTCCTCCTCGACCCGCTTGAGGTCGGAGATGTCCGACAGATAGCCATGCCACAGCACTCCACCCCCCGCCAGCTTTTCCGGGGTCGCCTCGCCACGCACCCAGCGCAGGCCGCGCTGTGGCAGCTGCACCCGATACTCCTCGCGCCAGGGGCTGAGGTTGCGTGCCGAGGTCCAGATCGAGCCACGCACCCGGGCCACATCGTCCGGGTGAATACGCTCGAACACCGGGTTGGCATCGCGCTGCAACTGCTGCGGATCGATCTCGTAGATGTCGCGGATGCCGTCACTGACGTAGCTGAAGCTGGAATGGCCTTCGGCATCCACCTGGAATTGGTAGATAGCGCCGGGCACATGGGCGCTGAGTTTCTTCAGCAGGCGATCGCGGGCCGCCAGCGCCTCGTGGACCCGCTTGCGTTCGGTGATGTCGATGCAGACGGCCAGGTGCCCGACCCATAAACCGTGATCGTCCAGGACCGGGGTGGCCAGCATGTTCACCACCAGATGGCTGCCATCGCGGCGCACCAGGGTCCACTCGCGGGTTTCCTCGCCACGCTCTTCGGAACCGTCCACCAGCATCGCCTGGCACATCGGGATCTGCCGGCCGTAACGCTGGCTGAGGGCTTGCGCGCGCGCATTCAGCTCCGCGGGCAGGTGCAGGCTTTCCAGGGTCAGGTGGCCCACCACCTCGGCGCTGTTGTAGCCGAGCATATGTTCGGCGCCGGCATTGAAGGTGCTGATCACACCCCGCAGGTCCGTGGCGATGATCGCTACCTGGGTCGCCGCATTGAGCACGCTGCGCAGCTGCCCATGGGTGCCGCGCAATTCCTGCTCCCGGACCCGCAGCTCCTCGGTGCGCTGTTCCACCAGCCGCAGCGCGCGCTGCCGCTGGCTGACCAGGACATACAGCAAGGCGCTGAGCAGCAGGCTGAGCAGCGTGCCGAGGATCACCTGGCTGGACACCGAAGAATGGTTGGCCTGGAGGAACACCGCGCTGGGGCGGATGTTCACCTGGTAATCATGATCAGCCAGGCTCAGCACCCGGCTCACCGCCAGCGGGCTGTCCCCCGGGCCGTTGCTCGATTCATAGAGCTTGCCGTACGACTCGGCGGTCGACAGGTCGATGATCTGCACGAACAGGTTGTCCTGGCTCTGCTCGGGCAGGCCATCGACCACCAGCTGGCGCATGCTGATCACCGCGATCACATAACCGTATGGCTCGGGGGTCGACAGGGCCACATCGGCGCGCAGGCTGACCGGAGTCGCCAGGATGATGCCACGCGCGTAGGAAGGCTCGACTCCGACCAAGCGCACCGGCTGCGAAACCGCCACGCCCCCGCGCTGCCGCGCCCGTTCGAGGGTATCGCGACGCATCGGCTGGGCCAGCAGGTCGAACCCCAGGGGCGAGCCCAGCGGGCTTTGGGTCTGGCTGTAGAGCACCGGTATGTACTCATCGCGCTCGGCGGCTCGCTGCAGCTTGCCCTCGGCATTCAGGTCGGCGATGAAATAATCCGGCGCCCCCTGCTCCTGCGCCATGCGCTCGAACGACGCACGCTCGGCGCGGCTGACGCGCGGCGCCCAGGCGTAGGCCTGGGTCCGATGCAAGAGAGGTTTGGTGTAACCGTCGAAGTCCTGGCGCGAGACCGTACCGGAATTGATGAAGAAGCGCTTGAGACCATCCAGGCGCTGCTCCTGGTCTTCGAAGCGCTCTTCGATGCGGCTATAACGTTCGCTGGCCAACAGCTGGAAGCGTTGGCGCAACTGCTGCTGATACAGATTGAGGGTCGACCAGGCCAGCAGCCCGGTCAATACACAGCCAAACAGCAATACCAGTAGCGCGACCAGCCAGGCCGACACGTCTTCGCTGATGAAGCCCAAGATTTTCGGGCGTACCGAGTGCAACGACATAAGCAAAACTCATAACGCCAGCGAACATGAGCGTCACATGGGCTTGCATTGAGTTATAGCTATTCGCCACTAATTTGGCTAGAGCAAAGAGCCTTGAAAATCAAGGCTCTGTGGATCCAATCAACGTCAGCGGGCGGTGATTTTCCAGGCCCGGTGGATCTTGCCGTTACGGGCAAAATCCGGGTCGATGGTCTTGGCGGTGATCTCCTCGACGGAGTAGCGCGCCGCCAGGTTTTCCTCGAGCTGGAACTTGCGGAAGTTGTTGGAGAAATACAGCACGCCACCGCTGGCCAACCGGGCCATGGCCAGGTCGAGCAGTTGCACGTGGTCACGCTGCACGTCGAACACCCCTTCCATGCGCTTGGAGTTGGAGAAGGTCGGCGGGTCGATGAAGATCAGGTCGAACTCATCGCGGCAGGTCTCCAGCCAGGCCATGACATCGCCCTGCTCCAGACGGTTCTTGTCGGAAAAACCGTTGAGCGACAGGTTGCGCCGCGCCCAGTCCAGGTAGGTCTTCGACAGGTCGACGCTGGTGGTGCTGCGCGCCCCGCCCTTGGCCGCGTGCACACTGGCGGTGGCGGTGTAGCAGAACAGGTTGAGGAAACGCTTGCCGGCGGCTTCTTTCTGAATCCGCAGGCGCATCGGCCGGTGGTCGAGGAACAGCCCGGTGTCGAGATAGTCGGTGAGGTTGACCAGCAGCTTCACGCCGCCTTCGCTGACTTCGGTGAACTTGCCCTGGGCGCTCTGGCGTTCGTACTGCCTGGTGCCGCTCTGGCGCTCGCGACGCTTGATCACCACCCGGCTCTTGTCGACGTTCAACGCCTGCGGAATCGCCGCCAGGGCATCGAACAGACGGGCCTGGGCCTTTTCCGGGTCGATGGATTTCGGCGCGGCGTATTCCTGCACGTGCACCCAGTCGTGGTACAGGTCGATGGCCAGGGAGTATTCCGGCATGTCGGCATCGTAGACGCGATAGCACTCGACGCCTTCGCGCTTGGCCCACTTGCCCAGCACCTTGAGGTTCTTCTGCAGGCGGTTGGCGAACATCTGCCCGCCTTCGCTCAGGCGCGCCTGCTCGACCACGGGGGCTGGCGCCGGCGCCGGCTTGATCGGGTTGCCGTTCTTGTTGTACTGGCGCTCCTGCGGAACCAGCGGCGCCTTGTCGGCCTCGGCCTGTTCACGCTCGATCTGCCGCTGCTCCGGGGTACGACGCTCACCGGTGACGAACTGATCCGGCTGCACCTTGATCAGCAGCAGCTTGCACGGCAAGGCGCCGTTCCAGAACGAATACTGCTTGTGGCTGCGGATGCCCATGCGCTTGCCCAGGTCCGGCGCGCCGGTGAACACCGCCGCCTCCCAGCCCAGGCAAGCCTGGCGCAGGCGCTCGCCGAGATTCTGGTAGAGATACAGCAGGCTGGCTTCGTCACCCAGGCGCTCGCCGTAGGGCGGGTTGCTGATCACCAGGCCTTTCTGGTTCTGGTCCGGGCGCGGCTCGAAGGTCGCCACTTCGCCCTGGTAGATCTTGATCCACTCACTGAGGCCGGCGCGCTCGACGTTGTTGCGCCCTGGCTGGATCAGCCGTGGGTCGGCTTCGTAACCGCGAATCCACAGCGGCGGCTTGGCCAGGCCAGCCTGGGCCCGCGCCTGGGCTTCTTCGTGCAGCTTGCGCCACAGGGCCGGGACGTGACCGAGCCAGGCGGTGAAACCCCATTGCTCGCGCTTGAGGTTGGGGGCGATGTCGGCGGCGATCATCGCCGCCTCGACCAGGAAGGTGCCCACGCCGCACATCGGGTCGGCCAGGGCGCCGCCATTGGCCGCGATACGTGGCCAGCCGGAACGGATCAGGATCGCCGCCGCGAGGTTTTCCTTCAGCGGTGCCGCGCCCTGCTGCAGGCGATAGCCGCGCTGGTGCAGGCTGTGGCCGGACAGGTCGAGGGAGAGGATGGCTTCGCCGCGGTCCAGGCGCAGGTGAATGCGCAGGTCCGGGTTGAGCTTGTCGATGGAGGGACGCTCACCAGTCGGCGTGCGCAGCCGGTCGACGATGGCATCCTTGACCTTCAAGGCGCCGAAGTGGGTGTTGTCGATGCCCGAGCCGTGGCCGCTGAACTCCACCGCCAGGGTGCCGTCCGCCAGCATGTGGTCCTGCCAGTCGACGTCATGCACGCCGTGGTAGAGGTCTTCGGCGTCCTTCATCGGGAAGCGCTTGAGCACCAGCAGTACCCGGTTGGCCAGGCGCGACCAGAGGCACAGGCGGTAGGCGGTCTCCATGTCGGCCATGCCGCGCACGGCCGAGGTATGTTCGCGCGCGTCTTCAAGGCCAAGCCCGGCGGCTTCCTCGATGAGCAGGCCTTCAAGGCCTTTGGGACAGGTGAGGAAGAGTTCGTAGCGATCCGACATGGGAGTTCAGGGCCTTTAGCAATAAGTGAACGGACAACGCATCGTCCGCCCGGTTTTCAATCAAGCGCTTTTCTTGAAGAGCGCTCGCGTGGCACGAATCTGTGCCGTCCCGCCCCTGCTGTTCAGCTCGCCGCTAGCGGTGACCACGGGGGCCAAAAGAGCTTAGATGCCGGGGCAGATAAATAAGTCAGTGAAACAAAAGGTCATAACTCGACCTTTCATCGAATAATACCTGAGTGCAACGGAGTGGAATTCTCACTAAAGCATTAAGCCCATCATCCAGTAAGAGGCTGATCAGAGCGAGGTTTGCCTGACTGAGCCGAGGTAAAGCAGGCCGTTCTTATGGCCTTAGCATCATTATCGTTACGTCCTTATGACAAAACGATCATTCCCACGCTGTGACGCATTGGTTAGAAATCAACTCAGGTTGGCGCCGCAACGACGCCAACACCACGCTCGCGACGCCGGCAGCGAGCACCAACGGCAGAAGCAATCTGCCCGGCCTCAAACGAGGCCGACGGGACATAAGACAGTCAACAAGTGAGGGAAACACCCTATGAGAAGACTTAAGCGTGATCCGTTGGAAAGAGCATTTTTGCGCGGATATCAGTATGGCGTTCATGGCAAGTCCCGTGAGCTTTGCCCATTTACTCTACCGTCGGTACGCCAAGCCTGGATCAATGGCTGGCGCGAAGGACGCGGCGACAACTGGGACGGTATGACCGGCACTGCGGGAATCCACAGACTCAACGAACTTCACGCCGTCGGCTAAAACAGGGCACACATTCCGACACCAAAATCTGAATACGTAACGACTTAACCACGCACGTCCCATCCGGACGGCGGGCTGCGGCCCAGGGGCTCCTTTCAGGAGCCCTTTTTATTGGCCGCGCAAAAAACTCAGCGCAACGCCGCGATCGCGTCCACCGACTCGCGAATCAGCGCCGGGCCCTTGTAGATGAAGCCCGAATACAGCTGCACCAGGCTGGCGCCGGCGGCGATCTTTTCCGCCGCATGCTTGCCTTCGGTGATACCGCCTACCGCGATGATCGGCAAACGCCCGGCCAGCTCGCCCGCCAGCACCTTCACGGTGTGGGTGCTCTTGTCGCGCACCGGCGCGCCGGACAGGCCGCCCGCCTCGTCGCCATGCTCCATGCCTTCGACGCCGACGCGGCTCAGGGTGGTGTTGGTGGCGATGACCGCGTCCATCCCGGTTTCGATCAGCGCCTGCGCCACTTCGGCGGTTTCTTCGTCGGTCATGTCCGGGGCGATCTTGATCGCCAGCGGCACCCGCTTGCCATGCTGCACCGCCAGCTCCTGCTGACGCTGGCTGAGGGCGCCGAGCAACTGCTTGAGCGACTCGCCGAACTGCAGGCTGCGCAGGCCCGGGGTGTTGGGCGAACTGACGTTGACCGTCACATAGCTGGCGTGGGCATACACCTTGTCCAGGCAGATCAGGTAGTCATCCACCGCGCGCTCGACCGGGGTGTCGAAGTTCTTGCCGATGTTGATCCCCAGCACGCCCTTGTATTTGGCCGCCGCCACCCGGGCCAGCAAATGATCGACACCCAGGTTGTTGAAGCCCATGCGGTTGATGATCGCTTCGGCTTCCGGCAGGCGGAAGATCCGTGGCTTGGGGTTGCCCGGCTGCGGGCGCGGGGTGATGGTGCCGATTTCGACGAAGCCGAAACCCAATTGGGCAAAACCGTCGATGGCCGCGCCGTTCTTGTCCAGGCCGGCCGCGAGGCCGACCGGGTTCGGGAAGTCCAGGCCCATGACCTTCACCGGCATCTGCGCCGGCGCCTTGCACAGCAAGCCATTGAGGCCCAAACGCCCGCCCGCGCCGATCAGGTCCAGGGACAGATCGTGGGAGGTTTCCGGGGAGAGTTTGAACAACAGCTGGCGGGCCAGGGTATACATGGGCGGGCTTGACTCGGTGGCGGCGAAATGAGGCGGCGATTATAGCCGGGCATGGGGCTCGCAGGCGAGGCACGCGGCGAAATCAGCGGTGGATGGCATATGCCTTGCACCACAAGCTGCATCAGCACCCAGGCCAATGGCGGCGTGGGTCGAAAGACAAAGGCGTCGTTACCCCGCCGGCTCTGCCTGGCGCGGGTGCGACGTTTTTTTATGGAAGCTTTTTATGGCCGCTTTTTTATGGAGGACGCCACCCCATGAATGAACTCCCCGTCAGCCCGCTGGCCTGGGTCAACGGCAGCGACGCCCCGGAAAAGACCGCGATCAACCTCGGTTTCATGGCCTTGAGCGACTGCGCCTCGGTGGTGGTCGCCGCCACCCAGGGCTTCGCCCAGCCTTACGGCCTGACCCTGAACCTCAAGCGCCAGGCGTCCTGGGCCAACCTGCGGGACAAGCTGGTGAGCGGCGAGCTGGATGCCGCCCACAGCCTGTACGGCCTGATCTACGCCGTGCACCTGGGTATCGGCGGGGTCAACGCCAACGACATGGCGGTGCTGATGGGCCTGAACCAGAACGGCCAGAGCATCAACCTCTCGCGGGAGCTGCAGGCACTGAACGTGACCAGTCCTGAAGCGTTGGACCGACACGTGCACCAAAGCCGGGCAAGACTGACCTTCGCCCAGACCTTCCCCACCGGCACCCACGCCATGTGGCTGTATTACTGGCTGGCCGCCCAGGGTATCCACCCGTTGCAGGACGTCGACAGCGTGGTGGTGCCGCCACCGCAAATGGTCGCGCACCTGCAGGCGGGGCGCATCGACGGTTTTTGCGTGGGCGAACCCTGGAGCGCCAGCGCGGTGAACCAGAACCTGGGCTTCACCCTGGCCACCAGCCAGGCGATCTGGCCCGACCACCCGGAAAAAGTCCTCGGCTGCACCCGCGCCTTTGTCGAGCAGTACCCGAACACCGCGCGCGCGCTGGTGATGGCGATCCTCGAGGCCAGCCGCTTCATCGAGCAGAGCCGCGAAAACCGCCAGAGCACCGCGCAACTGCTGAGCGCCCGCGAGTACCTCGATGCGCCGCTGGGCTGCATCGAGCCGCGCCTGCTCGGCGAGTATGCCGACGGCCTCGGCAACCGCTGGCAGGACCCGCACGCGCTACGCTTTCATAATGAAGGCGCGGTCAACCTGCCGTATCTGTCGGACGGCATGTGGTTCATGACCCAGTTCCGCCGCTGGGGCCTGCTGCGCGAAGACCCGGACTACCTGGGCATCGCGCGTCAGGTGCAGCAACTCGAGCTTTATCGTCAAGCCGCCACCGCCGTCGGTGTCGCGTCCCGGGGCCAGGACATGCGCAGCAGCCAGTTGATCGACGGCAAGCGGTGGGATGGGTCGGACCCGGCCGCCTATGCCCGCAGCTTCCAGCTGCACGCCATGAGCGACAGCTCGCCTCTTCTCGCCAGCCGCTGACAGGAGCCCGAGACCATGTTGCGTATCCTGCTGATCAACGACACCGCCAAGAAGGTCGGTCGGCTCAAGGCGGCCCTGATGGAAGCCGGTTTCGAGGTGATCGACGAGTCGGGGCTGACCATCGACCTGCCGACGCGCGTCGAAACGGTGCGTCCGGACGTGATCCTGATCGATACCGAATCACCGAGCCGCGATGTGATGGAGCAAGTGGTGCTGGTCAGCCGCGACCAGCCACGGCCGATCGTGATGTTCACCGACGAGCACGACCCCGACGTGATGCGCCACGCCATCAAGTCCGGGGTCAGTGCCTACATAGTCGAAGGCATCCAGGCCCAGCGCCTGCAGCCCATTCTCGATGTGGCCATGGCCCGCTTCGAGAGCGACCAGGCCCTGCGCGCGCAACTGCAGGCCCGCGACCAGCAACTGGCCGAGCGCAAGCGCATCGAGCTGGCCAAGGGCCTGTTGATGAAGATGAAAGACTGCAACGAAGAACAGGCCTACACCCTGATGCGCCGCCAGGCCATGAGCCGGCAGCAGAAGCTGATCCAGGTGGCGGAGCAGATCATCGCCATGAGCGAGTTGCTGGGCTGAATCCCACGGCTGCGGTGCGGCGGCCTATCGCGGGCAAGCCTCGCTCCTACGGAAGAAGACCGTGAGTTTCCGCAGGCGCGAGGCTTGCCCGCGATCAGGGACAGCAGGACTGCAACTCTTGGCACAGATCTGGCTATGTAATCGACACAGGTAACCAACGGCGGTTGCCCCACCTACGACAAAGACGTCGCACACCCTTCTCGCCCCAGGCGATGCGGGTTGCGGCGTTTTTTCGTTTTGGCCCCACAGCCCGGGGCCGGTGGAGCGGCCGTAATGGCGCCCCACGCAAAAGCTCATGACTCCTTTCGAGACTCTTTACAGCTGAGGTGCGCGATGAATTCAAGCTTCTGGAAATCCGGCCACACCCCGACACTGTTCGCGGCCTTCCTCTACTTCGACCTGAGCTTCATGGTCTGGTACCTGCTCGGCCCGCTGGCCGTGCAGATCGCCGCCGACCTGCAACTGACCACCCAGCAGCGCGGGCTGATGGTGGCCACGCCGATCCTGGCTGGCGCCGTGCTGCGCTTCGCCATGGGCCTGCTGGCCGATCGCCTGTCCCCCAAGACCGCCGGGCTGATCGGCCAGGTGATCGTCATCGGCGCGCTGTTCTGCGCCTGGAAGCTGGGCATCCACAGCTATGAACAGGCCCTGCTGCTGGGGCTGTTCCTGGGCATGGCCGGCGCCTCGTTCGCCGTGGCCCTGCCGCTGGCCTCGCAATGGTATCCACCGCAACATCAGGGCAAGGCGATGGGCATCGCCGGGGCCGGCAACTCCGGCACGGTATTCGCGGCCCTGTTCGCCCCCTTGCTGGCCGGCGCCTTCGGCTGGAGCAACGTGTTCGGCTTCGCCCTGATCCCGCTGGTCCTGACTCTGGTGCTGTTCGCCTGGCTGGCCAAGAACGCCCCGGAACGGCCCAAGGCCAAATCCATGGCCGACTACTTCAAGGCCCTGGGCGACCACGACAGCTGGTGGTTCATGTTCTTCTACAGCGTGACCTTCGGCGGCTTCATCGGCCTGGCCAGTGCCCTGCCCGGCTACTTCAACGACCAGTACGGCCTGAGCCCGGTCACCGCCGGCTACTACACCGCCGCCTGCGTGTTCGGTGGCAGCCTGATGCGGCCGCTGGGTGGCGCGCTGGCCGATCGTTTCGGCGGCATTCGCACCCTGCTGGTGATGTACAGCGTCGCGGCAGTGTGCATCGCCGCGGTCGGTTTCAACCTGCCCAGCTCCTACGCGGCCCTGGCCCTGTTCGTGTGCACCATGCTCGGCCTCGGTGCGGGTAACGGCGCGGTGTTCCAGCTGGTGCCACAACGCTTCCGCCGCGAGATCGGGGTGATGACCGGGCTGATCGGCATGGCCGGCGGCATCGGTGGTTTCGCCCTGGCCGCGGGCATGGGCGCGATCAAGCAAAGCACCGGCAGCTATCAGCTGGCGCTGTGGCTGTTCGCCAGCCTGGGCATACTGGCCTGGTTCGGCCTGCACGGGGTGAAACGCCGCTGGCGGACCACCTGGGGCTCCGCCGCCGTCACCGCGGCCCGGGTCTGAGCCGTCCATGAGCCTGCGACTGAGCCACGCCCAGGCCAGCGCCATCGGGCCGCGCGCGGAGAACCAGGACGCCTTGCGCCTGGTTACCCCGGCGCCGACCCTGGCCGCCAGCAAGGGCCTGCTGTTCGCCATCGCCGACGGCGTCAGCCAATGCGCCGACGGCGGCCTGGCCGCGCGCTCGACCTTGCAGGCGCTGGCGCTGGACTACTACGCCACCCCGGAAACCTGGGCCGTGGCCCAGGCCCTGGAGCGCCTGCTGCTGGCGCAGAACCGCTGGCTGCAGGCCAACGGCGGCGGCCAGCCGCTGCTGACCACCGTCAGCGCCCTGGTGCTGCGCGGCCGGCGCTTTACCCTGGCCCATGTCGGCGATTGCCGGGTCTATCGCTGGCACGCCGATCAGTTGCAGCGCATCAGCGACGATCACGTCTGGGACCAGCCCGGCATGCAGCACGTGCTCAAGCGTGCCCTGGGCCTGGACCAGCACCTGGTGGTGGACTTCCTCGACGGTGAGCTGCGGGAAAACGAAAGCTTCCTGATGCTCAGCGACGGGGTCTGGGCCACCCTGGGCGACACCGCCATCGCTGCGATCCTGCGCGACCAGCCCGACCTCGACAGTGCGGTGCAGACCCTGGTCAGCGCCGCGCACCTGGCCGGCAGCCAGGACAATGCCAGCGCCCTGCTGGTGCGGGTCGAAGCCTTGGGCGAAAGCTCCATTGGCGACGCCCTGATTCACTTGCAGCAATGGCCTCTGCCGCCGCCCCTCAAGCCGGGCCAGCACTTCGAAGGCTGGCAGGTCGCCGAGGTGGTCGGGCAGAGCCAGCAATCCCTGCTGTACCGCGTACTCGATGCGCAACAACAACCCTGGCTGCTGAAAACCCTGCCCGGCCATCTGCACGACGATCACCAGGCCGGGCAAGCGCTGCTGTCAGAGGAATGGTTCCTGCGGCGGGTGGCTGGACGGCACTTTCCCGAAGTGCATGCCGCGACCGCCCGCCAGCATCTGTATTACGTGATGCGCGAATACCCGGGGCAGACCCTGGCCGATTATCTGCAACAGCATGGCCCCTTGCCGCTGGCGCAGTGGCAGGACCTGGCTGAGCGTCTGTTGCGGGCCGTGGGCCTGCTGCACCGCCGGCAGATCCTGCACCGCGACATCAAGCCGGAAAACCTGCTGCTCGGCGACGACGGCGAACTGCGCCTGCTGGACTTCGGCCTGGCCTATTGCCCCGGCCTGTCCGAGGATCAGGCGCACCTGCTGCCCGGCACCCCGAGCTATATCGCCCCGGAGGCTTTCACCGGCGTGGCGCCGACACCGCGCCAGGACCTGTACGCAGTGGGCGTGACCCTCTACCACTTGCTGACCGGGCATTTTCCCTACGGTGAAATCGAAGCCTTCCAGCGCCCGCGCTTCACCACCCCGGTCAGCGCCAGCCGCTATCGCCCGGACCTGCCGGACTGGCTCGAACAGAGCCTGGAGCGCGCGGTACAGGCCGATCCGGCCCAACGCTATGAAACCGCCGAAGAGTGGTTGCTGCTGCTGGAACAGGGCGAACGCCGCAGCCTCAGCGTGCGCCCCAGGCCACTGCTGGAACGCGAGCCCTTGAAGGTCTGGCGCACCCTGGCGCTGGTCTCGCTGCTGCTCAACCTGCTGTTGTTGTACCTGTTCCTGCATCACTGATAGCGACTATAACCCTGTAGCCGCTGTCGAGCCCCGGCGAGGCTGCGCTCGACCGCGTAGCGGGCGCCAAGCCAGGCGACCGTGCAGGTCAGGCACACCGAGCTATCAGTTTTACGGGGCTGCGCCCCGATCGCAGTCTCGCCGGGGCTCGGCAGCGGCTACAGGTTGCTCCAGAAACGGGCAAGACGCTTTGATTCGGTGCAGAAAATCCCCCTCCCGGGCCTGAGGCAGGCTTTCAGCCCCGCTAAAACCGCGCTTGGCGGAACTTGGCACAACCACTGCATTAACTCTCCCAACAGCACATACGACCCGGCCTTCAACGACGAAGGATGGGTTTTCCCGAGAGAACGGGACCGGACAAAGGCGTCCTGCCAGGCAACTGGCGGGACGCCTTTTTTGTTTGCGCAACGTTTATCGAGCCAGGCCGGCATGCCCGACGGCCTGTCTACGCGGAGAGCGAAATGAAGAAACTCAAGCTGGTGATGATCGGCAACGGCATGGCCGGGGTACGCACCCTGGAAGAGCTGCTCAAGCTGAGCAATGAACTGTACGACATCACGGTCTTCGGCGCGGAACCCCACACCAACTACAACCGCATCCTGCTCTCCCCGGTACTGGCCGGCGAACAGACCTTCGAAGAGATCGTGCTCAACGACCTGAGCTGGTACCTGGACAACAACATCAAGCTGCTGCTCAACCGCAAGGTGGTGGAGATCGACCGGGTCAAGCGCCGGGTGATCGCCGAAGACGGCAGCGAAGCCGAATACGATCGCCTGCTGATCGCCACCGGCTCGACTCCGTTCATCCTGCCGATTCCCGGCAACGACCTGCAGGGCGTGATCGGCTACCGCGATATCGCCGACACCCAGGCGATGATCGACACCGCCAAGACCCACAAGCACGCGGTGGTCATCGGTGGCGGCCTGCTCGGCCTGGAAGCCGCCAACGGCCTGATGCTGCGCGGCATGGATGTGACTGTGGTGCACATCGGCGAATGGCTGCTGGAGCGCCAGCTGGACAAGACCAGCGGCCAACTGCTGCAAACCGCCCTGGAAAGTCGCGGCCTGAAATTCCGCCTGAGCGAACAGACCCAGGCCCTGCATGACTCAGGCAATGGCCGGGTCGGGTCGGTGCAATTCAAGAACGGCGACATCATCCCCGCCGACCTGGTGGTGATGGCCGCCGGCATTCGGCCCAATACCGAGCTGGCGGAAAAAGCCGGCCTGCCGTGCAGCCGCGGGATCCTGGTCAACGACACCCTGCAGACCTACGACCCGCGCATCTATGCCATCGGCGAATGCGCCAGCCACCGCGGTATCGCCTACGGCCTGGTGGCGCCATTGTTCGAACAGGCCAAGGTCTGCGCCAACCACTTGGCGCAACTGGGCTTCGCCCGCTACCAGGGTTCGGTGACCTCGACCAAGTTGAAAGTCACCGGCATCGACCTGTTCTCCGCCGGCGACTTCATGGGCGGCGAAGGCACCGAGACCATCACTCTCTCCGACCCCATCGGCGGCGTGTACAAGAAGCTGGTGATCAAGGACGACGTCCTGGTCGGCGCCTGCCTGTACGGCGACACTGCCGACGGCGGCTGGTACTTCCGGCAGATCCGCGAGAACCACGTCATCGGCGAGATCCGCGACCACCTGATGTTCGGCGAGAACGCCCTGGGCGATGTCGGCCACCAGGGCCAGGACAAGGCCATGAGCATGGCCGACAGTGCCGAAGTCTGCGGCTGCAACGGCGTGTGCAAGGGCACCATCGTCAAGGCGATCCAGGAGCATGGCCTGTTCAGCGTCGATGAGGTCAAGAAGCACACCAAGGCCGCCAGCTCCTGCGGCTCCTGCGCCGGCCTGGTGGAACAGATCCTGATCAACACCGTAGGTGGCGCGGCCGACGTCAAGCCGAAAAGCGAGAAAGCCATTTGCGGTTGCAGCGACCTCAACCACGGGCAGATCCGCCGGGCGATCCGCGAACAGCACCTGCTGACCATCGCCGGCACCATGAGCTACCTGAACTGGCGCACGCCCAACGGCTGCGCCACCTGCCGCCCGGCGCTGAACTACTACCTGATTTCCACCTGGCCGGGCGAGGCCAAGGACGATCCGCAATCGCGGCTGATCAACGAACGGGCCCACGCCAACATCCAGAAAGACGGCACCTATTCGGTGGTGCCGCGGATGTGGGGCGGCGTCACCACCCCCTCCGAACTGCGGCGCATCGCGGACGTGGCGGACAAGTACCAGGTGCCGATGGTCAAGGTCACCGGCGGCCAGCGCATCGACCTTTTGGGCATCAAGAAGCAGGATTTGCCCGGGGTCTGGAAGGACCTGGACATGCCTTCCGGCCATGCTTACGGCAAGTCCATCCGCACCGTGAAAACCTGCGTCGGCAGCGAGTTCTGCCGCTTCGGCACGCAGAACTCCACTCAGCTGGGCATCGAACTGGAGCACGACCTGTTCAACATGTGGTCGCCGCACAAGGTCAAGCTGGCGGTCTCCGGTTGCCCGCGCAACTGCGCCGAGGCCGGGATCAAGGACGTCGGCATCATCGGCGTCGAATCGGGCTGGGAGATGTACATCGGCGGCAATGGCGGGATCAAGACCGAGGTCGCGGAATTCTTCGTCAAGCTGAAAACAGCCGACGAGGTACGCGAATACAACGGCGCCTTCCTGCAACTGTACCGCGAGGAAGCCTTCTACCTGGAGCGCACCGTGCACTACCTGCAACGGGTCGGCATGGCGCACATCAAGCAAGCCATCATCGAAGACCCGCAACGGCGCAAGGCCCTCAACGAGCGCCTGCAGTTCGCCCTGTCGTTCGAACAGGACCCGTGGAAGGAGCGCCTGGAACAGCCGCTGCTGAAAAAAGAGTTCGAGCCGATCCGCGTCAAGCAACTGGAGGTGCCGCTATGAACTGGCTGGATATCTGCGCCCTGGACGAGATCAATGCCCTGGGCTCGCGCATCGTCAACGGCCCCAAGGGCGACATCGCGATCTTCCGCACCAGCGACGACGAAGTCTTCGCCCTCGACGATCGTTGCCCGCACAAGGGCGGACCGCTGTCCCAGGGGCTGATCTACGGCAAGAAGGTCGCCTGCCCGCTGCACAACTGGCAGATCGACCTGGAATCCGGAGAAGCGCAGGCACCGGATATCGGTTGCGCCCATCACCACCTGGCGCGGGTGGAAAACGGCCGCGTGCTGCTGGCCCTGCGGGATGCCGGCTGATGAACCGCCAGACGACCGCCTCGACCTGCTGTTACTGCGGCGTTGGCTGTGGCGTGCTGATCGAGCACGACGGCGAACGCATCCTCGGCGTCAGTGGCGACCCGAGCCACCCGGCCAACCACGGCAAACTATGCAGCAAGGGTTCCACCCTGCACCTGACCGGCGACCTCGCAGCCCGCGCCCTGTACCCGGAGTTGCGCCTGGGCAAGGCCCTGGCGCGCAGCCGCACCGACTGGGACACCGCGCTGGAGCACGCGGCCAACGTATTTGCCGAAACCATCGCCGAACACGGCCCGGACAGCGTGGCCTTCTATATCTCCGGGCAATTGCTCACCGAGGACTACTACGCCTTCAACAAGCTGGCCCGGGCCCTGGTGGGCACCAACAACATCGACAGCAATTCGCGGCTGTGCATGTCCTCGGCGGTGGTCGGCTACAAACGCAGCCTGGGCGCCGACGCCCCGCCCTGCAGCTACGAAGACCTCGAGCTGAGCGACTGCGTGATGATCGTCGGCAGCAACATGGCCTACGCCCATCCGGTGCTGTTCCGCCGCCTGGAACAGGCCAAACGCCTGCGGCCGCAGATGAAGGTGATCGTCATCGACCCACGGCGCACCGACACTTGCGACCTGGCCGACCTGCACCTGGCGATCCTGCCCGGCACCGATGTCGCGCTGTTCCACGGGATCCTGCATCTGCTGCTGTGGCAGGACTGGATCGACCGTGACTTCATCCAGGCGCATACCGAAGGCCTGGCCGAGCTGAAGAACCTGGTCCACGACTACACCCCGCATATGGTCGCGCAGCTGTGCGGCATCAGCGTCGAGCAACTGCGCCAGTGTGCCGAATGGGTCGGCACCTCGCCGAGCTTCCTGTCGCTGTGGTGCATGGGGCTGAACCAGTCCAGTGCCGGCAGCGCGAAAAACAGCGCGTTGATCAACCTGCACCTGGCCACCGGGCAGATCGGTCGCCCTGGGGCCGGCCCCTTCTCCCTCACCGGCCAGCCGAATGCCATGGGTGGTCGGGAAACCGGCAGCCTGTCGAACCTGCTGCCAGGGCACCGGGAGGCGGCCAACCCGGAGCATCGGGCTGAAGTCGCGGCCTATTGGGGCGTCGAGCAATTGCCGGCCACCCCTGGCCTGACCGCGATCGAGCTGTTCGAACAACTGCGCGGCGGCAAGATCAAGGCACTGTGGATCGCCTGCACCAACCCGGCGCAGTCGCTGCCCGACCAGAACGCGGTACGAGAGGCCTTGCTGGCCTGTCCGTTCGTGGTCCTGCAGGAAGCCTTTCGCACCACCGAGACCGCGGCCTTTGCCGACCTGCTGCTGCCCGCCGCCAGTTGGGGCGAGAAGGAAGGCAGCGTGACCAACTCGGAACGGCGCATCTCCCATGTGCGCCGCGCCGTGGCCGCGCCGGGCGAAGCACGCCCGGACTGGGCCATCACCCTGGACTTTGCCCGGCGCCTGGAACAGCGCCTGCGCCCGCAACAGCCCAGCCTGTTCGCCCTGGATACGCCTGCCCAGCTGTTCGATGAGTACAAACTGCTGACCCGCGGCCGCGACCTGGACCTTTCCGGCATCAGTCACGCGCTGATCGACCAACTGGGTCCGCAGCAATGGCCCTTCCCCGCCGGTGCCGAACAAGGGACAACGCGGCTGTACGTTGACGGCCGCTTCCCGACCGCCAGCGGGCGGGCACACTTCGTCAGCGACCCGTATCGCGCGGCCAAGGAACAACGTGATGCACGCTTCCCCCTGACCCTGATCACCGGCCGCCTGCGCGATCAATGGCATGGCATGAGCCGTACCGGCACCGCGGCCCAGCTGTTCGGGCACGTCAGCGAAGCAGTTCTCAGCCTGCACCCGGACGAACTGCGCCGGCAGAACCTGCAGGCGGGTGATCTGGTGTCGCTGAAAAGCCGGCGCGGCAGCGTGATAGTCGCCGTGGCGGATGACGACAGCGTGCGCCCGGGCCAGGCTTTTCTGCCGATGCATTGGGGCGACCGGTTCCTCAAGGGTGGCGTCAATGCCGTGACCCAGCCGGCGTTCGACCCGCTGTCCAAACAGCCGGAACTCAAGCACAGCGGCGTGCGCCTGGAGCCAGTCCAGCTGCCGTGGCAGCTGTTCGCCCTGATCGAAGGCGACGTGCAGCGGCATTTCGAAGCCTTGCGCCCGCTCTGCGAAAGCTTCGCCTACGTCAGCCTGAGCCTGGCCGGTCGCGAACGCCCGGCCCTGCTGCTGCGGGTGGCCAATGCCGAGGCGCCGGCAGCGCAGTTGCTCAAGGACATCGACCAGTTGCTGGGGCTCAACGAAGGCCCGGTACTGGCCTATGACGATCCGCGGCGCTCCATCGGCAAGCGGGTACGTATCGAACAGGGACGGATCACCGCCATTCGCCTGGCCGGTGAAACCCTGGCCCAGCACTGGCTGCAGAACCTGTGGCTGGAAGGCAAGGCCGATGAGCAACTGCGTCGCTGGCTGCTGGCGCCAATGAGCGCGCCACCGGGGGCCGCCGGGCTGATCGCCGCGAGTGGCAAGACCTTGTGCAACTGCAAGAACGTCAGCCAGAGCGCAGTCTGTGCCGGGATCTCCCGCGGCCTGGACCTCGATGGCCTGAAACAGGAACTGGGCTGCGGCACTCAATGCGGCTCCTGCGTCCCCGAAATCAAACGTCTGCTGGCCAGCTCGGCACAGCCCGTCGCAATCCCCCTGTGAGGAAACAAACATGAGCGCAAAAGTCTGGCTGGTGGGTGCGGGCCCTGGCGACCCTGAACTGCTGACCCTCAAGGCCGTGCGGGCCCTGGGCGAAGCCGATGTGGTGCTGATCGACGATCTGGTGAATCCGGCGGTGCTCGAGCACTGCCCCCAGGCACGGGTCATTGCCGTGGGTAAACGCGGCGGCTGCCGCTCGACGCCCCAAGCGTTCATTCATCGGCTGATGCTGCGCTACGCCCGGCATGGCAAGTGCGTGGTACGCCTCAAGGGTGGCGATCCATGCATCTTCGGCCGTGGCGGTGAGGAAGCGCAGTGGCTGCAGGAACGTGGCGTCGAGGTGGAACTGGTGAACGGCATCACGGCCGGCCTGGCGGGAGCTACCCAGTGCGGGATCCCGCTGACCCTGCGCGGTGTCGCCCGTGGCGTCACCCTGCTGACGGCCCATACCCAGGACGACAGCAGCCTCAACTGGCAGGCCCTGGCGCAGAGCGGCACAACGCTGGTGATCTATATGGGGGTGGCCAAACTGGGCGAGATACGTGAACAGCTGATTGCTGGCGGCCTGGCGCCGCATACCCCGGTGGCCATGATCGAAAATGCATCCCTGCCCGAGCAGCGCCTGTGCCGGAGCGATCTGCACACCATGCAGGACGATGCCCATACCTTCCAGCTGAAAAGCCCGGCCATCCTGGTGGTTGGCGAGGTGGCCGCTTGCGGCGCACAACTGCCGGCCCTTTCCGAGGCGGCCCTGGCGGCCGCACTTTCGGCCTGACGCCAGGCTCTTTCAACAAATCGCGGACAAAGAAAAACCCGGCCTAGGCCGGGTTTTTCAAAGCTGCAAGCTACAGATTACTGAGCTTGTTGAGCTTGTGCTTCAACCTGCGCTTCTACGCGACGGTTTACAGCGCGGCCAGCTTCAGTTGCGTTGTCAGCAACTGGGCGGGACTCACCGTAACCAACGGATTGAACGCGGCTCGACTCAACACCGTACTGGCTGGTCAGAACTTGCTTAACGGCGTTTGCACGACGCTCAGACAGTTTCTGGTTGTAAGCGTCAGGACCGACGGAGTCAGTGTGACCTTCAACAACGGTGGTGGTTTGTGGGTACTGCTTCATGAAGTCAGCGAGGTTCTTGATGTCAGCGTAGCTGTTAGGCTTAACGACCGACTTGTCGAAGTCGAACTTCACGTCCAGCTCAACACGAACAACTTCAGCAACCGGAGCTTCTGGTTCTGGAGTTGGCTCTGGAACTGGAGCAGGAGCTGGAGCAACCTTGCCAGCGTTGCCGCCGAAGTTCACACCCAGACCAACCAGAGCGGAGTAGTCCCACTTGCCGTTGTCCATTGCGTAGTCGGCTTCAACGCCGGCACGAGCGAACAGGTTGTCGGTGAAGTAGTACTTAACACCGGTACCGATGATAGCCAGGGTCGACTGGTCGCGACCGCTGTGGCCGTCAGCCAGGACGTTGGTACGGCTCTGGTGACCGAAACCACCCGAAACGTATGGACGCAGGGAGTCCACGCCAGCTTGACCGAAGTGGTAGGTAGCCAGCAGGCTGCCGGTGTCACCTTTGATCTTCTGGTTGCCAGTGCCGTCGTTCGAACGGGTGTGGTTGGTTTTGTCGTAGTTCAGGTCCAACGACAGGTCATCGGTCAGGAAGTAGCCGATACGAGCGCCTGGGTTGAAGCCGTCTTCGATGTGCTTAACGCTGTCGTTGTACTGTTTTTTGTAAAACAGTTCACCCTCGACCGCGCCTTGGCCTTGCGCCAGAACGCCGAACGAAGTCACGGCAACAATAGAACCAATGGCAATGCCCAAGGTGTTTTTCAGTTTCATCCGTTAAATCCCCATCTGGTGATTGTAAAGCAGTCCCACATACCGGGGGACAACTCGGCGGTAAGTCTATCAGAACTTACCTAGACGTAAGAGATATTTGCGCCGAACTAAGTTTCAGCAATGCCTGCAAATTTCTCACGCAATTTATCAAGCGCACGCTTGTACCGCATTTTCGTAGCACTCAACCCCATGTGCATGATGTCTGCGATCTCCTGGAACTCCAGTTCTGCGACAAATCGTAGCACCAGAATCTCCCGATCGATCGGGTTCACATGCACCAACCAGCGGTCAAGTCCGCCCTTTTCCTCAGGTTTCGGCGCCTTATCTTCAGACGCTTCCTCGAGGGGATCAAGACTTAACGCATCCATCAAGCGACGCTTGCGCCGTTCTTTCCGATACTGAGTGATGCATTCGTTGTACGTGATGCTATAGAGCCATGTCTTGAACTTCGATTTCCCCTCGAAGTTCTTGAGGCCATACAGCACCTTCAACATCACCTCCTGACAGACATCATCAGCATCACGATCGTTCCCTAAATAACGTGCACAAACGTTGAAGAGGGTTCGCTGATAGCGTCGCATCAACTCTTCATACGCACGCGTCACATGAAACAGCTCCGTGTGCGAGCGCGCAACCAACTCCTCGTCAGAGAGCTCACGGGGGTCATAGCGCGTGGATAGCGATTGGGCTTTATTCAAAACGAGTCGGGCCGACAGTCAGGTCAATGTCCACCGCAGCCCAGGCAAGGGCATTTTGCGGCGGCATACATTAGCAGGGTTTGCCGGGTTAGCGGCTACTTACATGCTGCTCCAGCATGATCCGATTGGAGAGAGAGACCAGCTCACCCTCATCGGTCAGCAGTGTAGTCTTAACCGTGCCGATCTCCTCGATCTGCCCTTCGACCTCGCCAACTCGCACTTGTTGCCCAACCTGATACAACTCACGCACATAGATTCCCGCAAGAATCTGACCGGCAATATCCCGGCTTCCCAACCCCATGGCCAAGGCAACAGCCAGACCAACGGTAATCAAAACGATCACGATCACATGGTTGAGCAGGTCGGTTTTGACCTCCAACTGACTGATCGCAACGGAAATACTGATGATGATCACCAGCCCCTGGGCGATTCGCCCCAGGCCACTGGCGTAATCCAGACCAACCCCTTCGGCCGCTCCACGCACCAGCCCATTGGCCAGTTGCGCCAGCAATACCCCCACCAACAGCACCAGCGCGGCCCCGAAAACCTTCGGTAAATACAGCGCCAGCATGTCGAGCGTAGCCGAAACCCGCTCCAGGCCAAGGGATTCTGCAGCAGAAACCAGGAAAATCAGTAAAACAAACCAATACACGATTTTACCGATCAAGGTAGAAATCGGCACCTGCAGGCCCGCACGAGACAGCAGTTTGGTCAAACCGGTACCGCCCATCAAGCGGTCCAGGCCCAGTTTGGCGAGCAGTTTGGAAAGCAGGGTATCAAGCAGTTTGGCGACCACGAACCCCAACAGCAGCACGACCAGCGCGCCAAACAGGTTGGGAATGAAGTTCGCTACCTTGGTCCACAACGCAGTCATCGCAGTGACGAGGCTCTGAGTCCAGAGATCAAGTTCCATATTCAATCAGCCTTATCAGCAGTGCGAGCAGTAGGTTTACGACGGGAAACCGGCGAGATATGGGCCGATCCGTTATTCAGAGCAATCATCAGCGCCGGCAACCAGCGGCCGAGCAGGCTGAACAGATCGCCCGCCCCCACCTGCCGGTTGGCGGTTTTCAGTACGCGGCCCAGGCACGCATCGTCGTCCCGGGTGGACGGTGTGGCCTTGAGCATGTCACGCAACGACTGTTCAAACGGATCGTGCATACGCACCTCTCGATATGTCTGTGAAAGACGCGATCAAAATTCCCCGGGTCACATAGTTCATGATCAGACCCAGCGCAAACGTCGGAATAACCACCATTGTCCCAGCGCTACCAGCGCCATCAACAGGCAGGCCACCAGAAACCCGTAGGGGCTGTTGGAAAGCGGGATTCCTCCGACGTTGATCCCCAGCAAGCCGGCCAGAAAACTCATTGGCAGAAAGATCCCGGTGATGATCCCGAAGCGAAACATGATGCGGTTCATGCGCACGCTCAGGCGCCGGTCTTCGGCCTCCAGCACAAGCCCCACGCGCTCTCGGGTCAATTCGAGCTCTTCCAGGTAGCGGGTCAGGCTGTTGTTCAATTCGTTCCAGTAATCGCCATCGTCATCGGCGAACCAAGGCAGCCTGATGCGGCTGAGCTGACCGAAAATATCCCGCTGCGGAGCGAGGAAACGCTTGAGTCCGGCAGCCCGTCGACGGATCTGCAGAATGTTGCTGTGCTCGGGGGTATACCGTTCGTCGGCATCCAGTTTTTCTTCCTCGGCATCGACCACTTCCGACAGGTCGCTGACCAGATCCTGCACCTTATGAGTCAGGTACTCAGCCATATAAAGGATGAGTTCGGAGGCGGTCTTGGGTCCCTTGCCTTCGCCCAGTTGCACCAGCAGCTCATCGGTCGCGCGCAATGGCCGCAGGCGCAGGGAGATCACTCGCTGGGCCGAACCGAAGATGCGTACCGAAACCATGTCCTCCGGCTCGGCGCCGGGGTTGAGGTTGATGCCGCGTAAAAACAGCAGGAACTCGGAATCCGGCAGCGCCAACAGGCGCGGCCGGGTGTTTTCTTCGAGTAGGAGGTCACAGCTGAACTCGCTCAGACCGCTGGATTTACGCAGCCAGGTCTGGGTTTGCGGATGGCTGCGATCCCAATGCAGCCAGAGGCTCTCATGGGCTTGCAGCTGCAGGTCGTCCAGTTCAGTTCGGGCAATTGCACGCGCACCACCTTTACCATCCAGCACCAGGGCATGTACCAGCCCCCATTGCGCGTTGTCTTCCTCGAACATCCTCATCCCTTGCTTGGTCGACTGCTTATTCAGGCATTTTCAGTGGGCTTGGCGAAACGATCACGCCATTGTTGTCGGCATAGACATATTCGCCCGGACGGAAAGTCACCCCGGCAAAGGTCACCGCCACATTGAGATCGCCAATGCCGCGCTTGTCGGTTTTCATCGGATGGCTGGCCAGCGCCTGAACACCCAGGTCGGTTTGCGCGATGACATCGACGTCACGGATGCAGCCGTAGATCACCAGCCCTTCCCAACCATTCTTGGCGGCCTTCTCGGCCAGCATGTCACCCAGCAGCGCGCGGCGCAGGGAGCCGCCACCGTCGACCACCAGCACCTTGCCGTGGCCCTTGAGCTCGACCTGTTCCTTGACCAGCGAGTTGTCTTCGAAGCACTTGATGGTCACGATTTCGCCGCCGAAGGAGTCGCGACCACCGAAATTGCTGAACATCGGTTCAACCACCTGTACCAGATCCGGGTAGGCGTCGCACAGGTCGGGAGTGAGGTAATGATTCATCGAGAAACTCCTGTAATGGAAAGAACACGTCGCGGTGTCGGAACTCGCAGGGTTCATGCTGAGTGACGAGCGCTGGCGGCAAATGTTCAACACCTTGCCTTAGCCCTCGATCCCCATTCAGCCCCCACCATACGCCAATTTCAGCAGGGGCAATGAGCACGAACGGGATACCAAACCAGCGACCGAATGTGACCAAAACCGCTCAATGCGTCATATCTTAGCCGCAAGCGCAGCGGAACGAAATGCTCTTGTCAGAGCCTTCTGAACTCAACTCGCGGCAGCCAGTTCGGCACTCGATGCCAACAACGGGCTCTGCTGATCCTTCAACCAACGCGCCACCAAAGGCCAGACTTCGGCCTGGGCGGCTTTGCTCACCAGCATCTCGACGTGGCCGAAATTGCCGCTGAACCCTTGTTCGCGCCCCAGGCAGACAAACTGTTTGTGCTCGGAACTCAACTGGTCAAACAGCTTGCGACAAGCCCAGGTCGGATCCTGATGATCCCCGGCCGCGCTCACTGCCAATACCGGCAGCGAAACATCGGACAAACCGGCCCACCAGTCCTTCTGCCCATCCCCGAAACGCCCGAACAGCCCATACCAACGCATGCCTTCCAGGGCCAGGCCAATGGGTTCGTCCTCGGGACCGCGCTTGAGCCGCGAGCCGGACAACTGGGCAAACCGCTTGAGAATGAAACGACCGCCCCACTCCACCGCCGGGATTTTCAACGGCCAATAGGTGCGGCTGACCTGACAACCGAACAACGCCGCCGACGCCACTGCCGGCTCTCCCAGATACTGGCCGCCCAGGGCCGCCGCCAAGGTAATGCCGCCCAGGGAATGGCCGATCCAGTGCGGAACCTGGCCGCTTTGTTCCCGCACGAAAGCGCCGATGGCCGGCAAATCGTATTGCGCATAGTCGGCGACGCGATTCTTGCGGTAGTCGGCATTACGTCGCGACAGGCCGTGGCCACGCATCTCGGGGATCCATACATCGAAACCCAGGCGCGCCAGATACGCGCCCAGGCCGATGCCCTTGGGCGAATACCAGAAACGCCGATTGGAGAAGCTGCCGTGCAGCAGAATCACCGGCACGCCACGGGATTCGGGCTCGTCCGCCATTCCCAGGCGGGTAACAGCCAGCTCGACCGTGGCGTCCGGGCTGTTGCCGGGCTTCAGGCGGTAGACGTCTTCACTCAGGTCGCCTCGACGTTCGGCACTGATCAAGGCGACGGGAAATAGGTTGCTGCTGCTTTGCATAATGCTCTTGCACAAAAAAGGGCGGCTTCCAGATGGAGCCCGCCCTACTTGAATCTCAAAGCCCCGGCCAGCCCGAAGGCTGGCCGGGGCTTCATTCCGCTTAGACCGCACCCTGCCCCTCGGCCAGGAAGAACCAGGTTTCCAGTACGGAGTCCGGGTTCAGCGAGACGCTTTCGATGCCCTGCTCCATCAGCCACTTGGCCAGGTCCGGGTGGTCGGACGGGCCCTGGCCGCAAATACCGATGTATTTGCCGGCCTTGTTGCAAGCGGCGATGGCGTTGGCCAGCAGCTTCTTGACCGCCGGATTACGCTCGTCGAACAGGTGCGCGATGATGCCCGAGTCGCGGTCCAGGCCCAGGGTCAGCTGGGTCAGGTCGTTGGAACCGATGGAGAAACCGTCGAAGAACTCGAGGAACTCTTCGGCCAGGATCGCGTTGGAAGGCAGCTCGCACATCATGATCACGCGCAGGCCGTTTTCACCGCGCTTGAGACCGTTTTCGGCCAGCAGATCCACCACCTGGCTGGCTTCGCCCAGGGTACGGACGAACGGCACCATGATCTCGACGTTGGTCAGGCCCATGTCGTTGCGCACACGCTTGAGGGCGCGGCACTCGAGTTCGAAGCAGTCACGGAACGATTCGCTGATGTAACGCGAAGCACCGCGGAAGCCCAGCATCGGGTTTTCTTCTTCCGGCTCGTAGAGCTTGCCGCCGATCAGGTTGGCGTATTCGTTGGACTTGAAGTCCGACAGGCGCACGATGACCTTTTTCGGCCAGAACGCCGCGGCCAGGGTGCTGATGCCTTCGACCAGCTTGTCGACGTAGAAACCGACCGGTTCGTTGTAACCGGCGATGCGCTTGTCGACGCTTTCCTTGATTTCATGGGGCAGGCCGGCGTAGTTCAGCAGTGCCTTGGGGTGCACGCCGATCATGCGGTTGATGATGAACTCCAGGCGGGCCAGGCCGACACCGGCGTTCGGCAGTTGGGCGAAGTCGAAGGCGCGGTCCGGGTTGCCGACGTTCATCATGATCTTGAACGGCAGCTCCGGCATGGCATCGACGGAGTTTTTCTTCACGTCGAAACCCAACTCGCCTTCGAAGATGAAACCGGTGTCGCCTTCAGCACAGGACACGGTCACGCCCTGGCCGTCTTTCAACAGTTCGGTGGCATTGCCGCAACCGACAACCGCTGGAATACCCAGCTCGCGCGCGATGATCGCGGCGTGGCAGGTACGGCCGCCACGGTTGGTGACGATGGCGCTGGCGCGCTTCATCACCGGTTCCCAATCCGGGTCGGTCATGTCGGACACCAGCACGTCGCCGGCCTGGACCTTGTCCATCTCCGACACGTCCTTGATGATCCGCACCTTGCCGGCGCCGATGCGCTGGCCGATGGCGCGACCTTCCACCAGCACGGTGCCGGTTTCCTTCAACAGGTAACGTTCCATGACGTTGGCCTGGGTGCGGCTCTTCACGGTTTCCGGACGGGCCTGGACGATATACAGCTTGCCGTCGTCGCCGTCTTTGGCCCACTCGATGTCCATCGGGCACTTGTAGTGCTTCTCGATGATCATCGCCTGCTTGGCCAGCTCGCTGACTTCGGCATCGGTCAGGCAGAAACGCGCGCGATCGGCCTTGTCGACGTCGACGGTCTTGACCGAGCGACCGGCCTTGGCTTCGTCGCCGTAGATCATCTTGATCGCCTTGCTGCCCAGGTTGCGGCGCAGGATGGCCGGGCGACCGGCTTGCAGGGTGCCCTTGTGGACGTAGAACTCGTCCGGGTTCACCGCACCTTGAACGACGGTTTCACCCAGGCCGTAGGCGCCGGTGATGAACACCACGTCACGGAAGCCCGACTCGGTGTCGAGGGTGAACATCACGCCGGCGGTGCCGGTTTCCGAACGCACCATGCGCTGTACGCCGGCAGACAGGGCGACCAGCTTGTGGTCGAAGCCCTGGTGCACGCGGTAGGAAATGGCGCGGTCGTTGAACAGGGAGGCGAAGACTTCCTTGGCGGCGCGAATGACGTTCTCGACGCCACGGATATTAAGGAAGGTTTCCTGCTGGCCGGCGAAGGAAGCGTCTGGCAGGTCTTCGGCGGTGGCCGAGGAGCGCACGGCCACGGCCATGTCAGGGTTGCCCGCGGACAGCTTGGCGAACGCGGTGCGAATTTCGGTGTTCAGTTGCTCGGGGAACTCGGCTTCCATGATCCACTGACGGATCTGGGCGCCAGTCTTGGCCAGGGCATTCACGTCATCGACGTCCAGGGCGTCGAGCGCGGCGTGGATCTGGTCGTTAAGACCGCTCAATTCGAGAAAATCACGATAGGCCTGGGCCGTCGTGGCAAAGCCTCCAGGGACCGATACACCGGCGCCTGCAAGGTTACTGATCATCTCGCCCAGGGATGCGTTCTTGCCCCCCACATGCTCTACATCATGGACGCCGAGCTTATCGAGGGAAACTACGTACTCTACCAAGGTGATCTCTCCACTAACTGTGTTGGAAAAGCTCAGAAGCCGGCTGCTCGGGGAGCGCTTGCCAGCTGTATGGCCTGGACCTGGAAAATAAGTGAGAATGCGGGCCATTGGAGGCCGGCAAATCGCGCCTATCATATCCAAGATTCGTCACTAGCTTAAGGCCCAAGGTGCAAATGAAACGATCTGCTTTCTTCATCTCCGACGGTACCGGTATCACCGCTGAAACCCTCGGCCAGAGCCTCCTGGCGCAGTTCGAAAACATTACCTTCAGCAAAATCACGCGGCCGTATATCGACAGCGTAGATAAAGCGCGGGCCATGGTACAACAAATCAACATTGCCGCCGAAAAGGACGGATTTCGTCCGATTATCTTCGACACCATCGTCAATCAGGACATCCGTGAGATCCTCGCGACGTCCAATGGTTTCATGATCGACATCTTCTCGACCTTCCTCGCCCCCCTCGAACTGGAGTTGAGCGAGCACTCGTCGTACTCGGTCGGCAAGTCCCATTCCATTGGCGGCAACTCCAACTATATGGAGCGGATCGAGGCGGTGAACTTCGCCCTCGACAACGACGACGGCGCCCGTACCCACTACTACGACAAGGCCGACCTGATCCTGGTGGGCGTGTCGCGCTGCGGCAAGACCCCGACATGCCTGTACATGGCCATGCAGTTCGGGATCCGCGCCGCCAACTACCCGCTGACCGAAGACGACATGGAACGCCTGCAGTTGCCGACCGCCCTGCGCGCCCACCAGCACAAGCTGTTCGGCCTGACCATCGACCCCGACCGGCTCACCGCCATCCGCAACGAGCGCAAGCCCAACAGCCGTTATTCGAGCTATGCCCAGTGCGAGTTCGAAGTGCGCGAGGTGGAAAACCTGTTCCGCCGCGAGAACATTCCGCACATCAACTCCACGCATTTCTCGGTGGAAGAGATCTCGGCGAAGATCCTCGTGGAAAAAGGCGTCGAGCGGCGCTTCAAGTAGCGTTATCTGACCAATAGAAGGCTATCGCGAGCAAGCTCGCCCCTGCATGGCTTACAAGATCTTGTAGGAGCGAGCTTGTCGCGATCGGACCAACGGTCCGCCCGGCCTTCAGATCACCAACAGATCCACGAACCGGTGCACCGCCGTGGCTTCCAGCTGCGCCTGGTCCTTGCACAGGGCAAATATCTGCGCCGAACGCTGGGCCGTGAAGCGGGTGGCCAGGTTGGCCTTGAACTTGTCTTCCAGCAGCGGAATGCCTTCGGCGCGGCGCCGGCGATGGCCGATCGGGTATTCCACCACCACCTGCTCGGTGCTCGAGCCATCCTTGAAGAACACCTGTAGCGCATTGGCGATGGAGCGCTTGTCGGCCTCCAGGTACTCGCGGGTGTAGCGCGGTTCTTCGACTATCTGCATCTTCTCGCGCAACTGATCGATGATCGGGTGGGCGGCATGGAAGCCGTCTTCATAGTGCTCGGCCACCAGGTTGCCGAAGGCCAGCGGCACGGCGGTCATGTACTGGATGCAGTGGTCGCGGTCGGCGGCGTTGGCCAGCGGGCCGACCTTGGAAATGATGCGGATCGCCGATTCGTGGGTGGTGATGACAATCCTGTCGATCTCGTGCAGGCGATTGCGTACCAGCGGATGCAGGGTCACCGCCGCTTCACAGGCGGTCTGCGCATGGAACTCGGCCGGGAAGCTGATCTTGAACAGCACGTTTTCCATCACGTAACTGCCGTACTTCTGCGACAGGCTGAAACGGCGCTGGTCTTCGGGCTTGAGCGCCAGGTCCTTGTTGGTGTGGCTGAACAGCACGTCGTAGAAGCCCCACTGCGGCGCGCTCAGCACTCCCGGAATGCCCATCTCGCCGCGCAGGGCGATATCCGCCAGGCGCACACCACGACTCGTGGCGTCCCCCGCCGCCCAGGACTTGCGCGAACCGGCATTCGGCGCATGCCGATAAGTGCGCAGCGCCTGGCCATCGACAAAGGCATGGGACAGCGCCGCCAGCAGCTGTTCGCGGTTGGCGCCCATCAGTTTGGCGGTGACCGCGGTCGAGGCGACTTTCACCAGCAGCACATGGTCGAGGCCGACGCGGTTGAAGGAGTTCTCCAGGGCAATCACCCCCTGGATCTCATGGGCCATAATCATGGCCTCGAGCACCGCGCGCATGGTCAACGGCGCCTCGCCATTGGCCACACGCTTTTGCGACAAGTGATCGGCCACGGCGAGGATGCCGCCGAGGTTGTCGGAAGGATGACCCCACTCGGCGGCGAGCCAGGTGTCGTTGTAATCCAGCCAACGGACGATGCAGCCGATATCCCAGGCTGCCTTGACCGGGTCCAGGCGGAAACTGGTGCCCGGCACTCGCGCGCCAAACGGCACGACCGTGCCCTCGACCATGGGCCCCAGGTGCTTGGTGCATTCGGGAAAGCGCAGGGCCAGCAGGCCGCAGCCAAGGGTGTCCATCAGGCAGTTGCGGGCGGTATCCAGAGCCTCGTGGGACTCGATCCGGTAGTTCAGAACGTAATCGGCAATGTCCTGCAGGACCTGGTCGTAATCGGGACGTTCGTTCAGATCAACGTTGGCGCTCATGGGCAGTTCACTCCATCAAGGGTTAGGTGTGGGTTGCATCCTCAAGGTCAGGCTGATCGGGGTTATTTTTTATAACCCCCATTGTAGGAGCGAGCTTGCTCGCGATGACGGATGGACTGTCGACATCGCTGTCGAGCTTGGTATCGCTATCGCGAGCAAGCTCGCTCCTACAAGGGTGGTGTGTTTTTAGAAAGCGTCGCCGGGCACACGCACCCAGCCTTCCATCAGCACCCGTGCGCTGCGGCTCATGATGGCCTTGGTCACGCTCCATTCGCCGTTGTCCTGCACGGCTTCGGCGCCGACGCGCAAGGTCCCCGACGGGTGGCCGAAACGCACCGCACTGCGCTCCCCGCCGCCGGCCGCCAGGTTGACCAGGGTCCCAGGGATCGCCGCCGCCGTGCCGATGGCCACCGCAGCGGTGCCCATCATCGCGTGGTGCAGCTTGCCCATGGACAGCGCGCGCACCAGCAGATCGATATCGGCAGCCTTCACCGCCTTGCCGCTGGACGCCTGGTAGTCCGCCGGCGGGGCGACAAAGGCGACCTTGGGCGTGTGTTGGCGCTTGGCCGCTTCGTCCAGGTGCTGGATCAGCCCCATGCGCAGCGCGCCGTGGGCGCGGATGGTCTCGAACATCGCCAGCGCCTTGGGGTCGCCGTTGATATCGCCCTGCAGCTCGGTGCCGCTGTAGCCGATGTCGCGGGCATTGATGAAGATGGTCGGGATCCCGGCATTGATCATGGTGGCCTTGAACGTCCCGACGCCCGGCACCTCCAGATCATCCACCAGGTTGCCGGTGGGGAACATCGAACCACCGGCGCCCTCTTCCTCAGCCGCCGGATCCATGAACTCCAGCTGCACTTCGGCCGCCGGGAAGGTCACGCCATCCAGTTCGAAGTCGCCGGTTTCCTGCACCGCGCCGTTGGTCATCGGCACATGGGCGATGATGGTCTTGCCGATATTGGCCTGCCAGATGCGCACCACGGCCACGCCGTTCTGCGGGATGCGCTCGGCATCCACCAGGCCGCTGCTGATGGCGAAGGAACCGACCGCCGCCGACAGGTTGCCGCAGTTGCCGCTCCAGTCGACGAAAGGCTTGTCGATGGAGACCTGGCCGAACAGATAATCCACGTCGTGGCCGGGCTTGATGCTTTTCGACAGGATCACCGTCTTGCTGGTGCTGGACGTGGCGCCGCCCATGCCGTCGATCTGCTTGTCGTACGGGTCGGGGCTGCCGATCACCCGCAACAGCAACGCATCGCGGGCCGCCCCCGGCAGTTGCGCCGCCTCGGGCAGGTCTTGCAGGCTGAAGAACACGCCCTTGCTGGTGCCGCCACGCATGTAGGTGGCGGGAATCTTGATTTGCGCTACGAAAGCCATGGATTTCGGTCCTGATAAAGACCGAGGGCGGCGCCTTGCGGCCCGCCCTCGGTACGTCACTTAACTGGCGACAGCCGATTCGAGGAAGTCCTGGGCAAAGCGCTGCAACACGCCACCAGCTTCGTAGATCGACACCTCTTCAGCGGTGTCGAGACGGCAGGTCACCGGCACCTCGATGCGCTCGCCGTTCTTGCGTCGGATCACCAGGGTCAGGGTGGCGCGCGGCTTGCGCTCGCCCACCACATCGAAGGTTTCGGTGCCGTCGATGCCCAGGGTCTTGCGGTCGGTGCCCGGCTTGAACTCCAGCGGCAATACGCCCATGCCCACCAGGTTGGTGCGGTGGATGCGCTCGAAGCCTTCGGCGGCGATGGCCTCCACCCCGGCCAGGCGCACGCCCTTGGCCGCCCAGTCACGGGACGAACCCTGGCCGTAGTCGGCGCCGGCGATGATGATCAGCGGCTGCTTGCGCTGCATATAGGTTTCGATGGCTTCCCACATCCGGGTGACCTGGCCTTCCGGCTCGATCCGCGCCAGCGAACCCTGCTTGACCTTGCCGCCTTCCTGGACCATTTCGTTGAACAGTTTCGGGTTGGCGAAGGTCGCGCGTTGCGCAGTCAGATGGTCACCGCGGTGGGTCGCGTAAGAGTTGAAGTCCTCTTCCGGCAGGCCCATTTTCGCCAGGTACTCGCCGGCCGCGCTGTCGAGCATGATGGCATTGGACGGCGACAGGTGATCGGTGGTGATGTTGTCCGGCAACACCGCCAGCGGGCGCATGCCGGTCAGGCTGCGCGCCCCGGCCAGGGCGCCTTCCCAGTACGGCGGACGACGGATGTAGGTGCTCATTTCACGCCAGTCGTACAGCGGCTCGACCTTGGGCCCGGTGTCTTCGTGAATGGCGAACATCGGGATGTACACCTTGCGGAACTGCTCGGGTTTCACCGAAGCCTTGACCACCGCGTCGATCTCTTCGTCGCTCGGCCAGATGTCCTTGAGGCGGATTTCCTTGCCGTTGGCGTCCAGGCCCAGCACGTCCTTCTCGATGTCGAAGCGGATGGTCCCGGCAATCGCATAGGCCACTACCAGCGGCGGCGACGCGAGGAACGCCTGCTTGGCATAGGGGTGGATGCGCCCGTCGAAGTTGCGGTTGCCCGACAGCACCGCGGTGGCGTACAGGTCGCGGTCGATGATTTCTTTCTGAATCACCGGGTCCAGCGCACCGGACATGCCGTTGCAGGTGGTGCAGGCAAAGGCCACGACGCCAAAGCCCAATTGCTCCAGTTCGTGGGTCAGGCCGGCTTCGTCCAGGTACATGGCCACGGTCTTGGAACCCGGTGCCAGCGACGACTTGACCCAGGGTTTGCGGGTCAGGCCGAGCTTGTTGGCGTTGCGCGCCAGCAGGCCGGCGGCGATCACGTTGCGCGGGTTGCTGGTGTTGGTGCAACTGGTGATGGCCGCGATGATCACCGCGCCATCGGGCATTTGCCCCGGCACCTCTTCCCACTGGCCGGCGATGCCCTTGGCCGCCAGGTCGCTGGTCGCCACCCGGGCGTGGGGGTTGCTCGGGCCCGCCATGTTGCGCACCACCGAGGACAGGTCGAACTGCAAGCCGCGCTCGTACTGGGCGTCTTTCAGGCTGTCGGCCCACAGGCCGGCCTGTTTGGCATAGGTCTCGACCAGTTGCACTTGTTCGTCTTCACGACCGGTGAGCTTGAGGTAGTCGATGGTCTGCTGGTCGATGTAGAACATCGCCGCGGTGGCACCGTATTCCGGGGCCATGTTGGAGATGGTCGCGCGGTCGCCCAGGGTCAGCGCCGCGGCGCCTGCGCCGAAGAACTCAAGGTAGGCGCCCACCACCTTCTGCTTGCGCAGGAACTCGGTCAGCGCCAGCACCATGTCGGTGGCGGTGATGCCCGGTTGCAGCTTGCCGGTCAGCTCGACGCCGACGATTTCCGGCAGGCGCATCCAGGACGCCCGGCCGAGCATCACGCTTTCGGCTTCCAGGCCGCCGACGCCGATGGCGATCACGCCCAAGGCATCCACGTGTGGGGTATGGCTGTCGGTGCCGACGCAGGTATCGGGAAAGGCCACGCCATCGCGCGCCTGGATCACCGGCGACATTTTCTCCAGGTTGATCTGGTGCATGATGCCGTTGCCCGGCGGGATCACGTCGACGTTCTTGAAGGCTTTCTTGGTCCAGTTGATGAAGTGGAAACGGTCTTCGTTGCGCCGGTCTTCCACCGCGCGGTTCTTGGCGAACGCATCCGGGTCAAATCCGCCGCACTCCACCGCCAGCGAGTGGTCGACGATCAACTGGGTCGGCACCACCGGGTTGACCTGGGCCGGGTCGCCACCCTGGTCGGCGATGGCGTCGCGCAGGCCGGCCAGATCCACCAGGGCGGTCTGGCCGAGAATGTCGTGGCACACCACACGGGCCGGAAACCACGGGAAGTCGAGGTCGCGCTTGCGCTCGATCAGTTGCTTCAGGGAATCGGTCAGGGTCGCCGGATCGCAACGACGCACCAGGTTTTCCGCGAGCACGCGCGAGGTGTACGGCAGGCTGTCGTAGGCGCCGGGCTGGATCGCCTCGACGGCCGCGCGGGTGTCGAAGTAATCCAGTCGGGTACCGGGTAACGCTTTACGAAATTCAGTGTTCATCGTCAGGACTCGGTCACGGTGATTGCAAAAGGTGGTGCTGCTGAAACCGCTCCCTGTAGGAGCGAAGCTTGCTCGCGATAGCGGTGTAACGGCCAACATCGATGGTGAATGTCAGTCCGTCTTCGCGGGCAAGCCTCGCTCCTACGGGGCTCTGGTTTTTTAAGCAGCCACCATTCAGCGACGTTCGATTGGCACGAACTTGCGCTGTTCGACGCCGACGTACTCGGCGCTTGGACGAATGATGCGGTTGTTGGCGCGCTGTTCGAACACGTGGGCCGCCCAGCCAGTCAGGCGCGAGCAGACGAAGATCGGGGTGAACAGCTTGGTCGGGATGCCCATGAAGTGGTACGCCGAGGCATGGTAGAAGTCGGCGTTGGGGAACAGCTTCTTCTGCTCCCACATGGTCTTGTCGATGGCTTCGGAAACCGGGAACAACACCTTGTCGCCCACTTCGTCAGCGAGCTTTTTCGACCAGCCCTTGATCACCTCGTTGCGCGGGTCGTTGTCTTTGTAGATCGCATGGCCGAAGCCCATGATCTTGTCCTTGCGCTCGAGCATGCCGAGGGTGCCCTTGATCGCCTCTTCCGGCGAAGAAAAACGCTCGATCATCTCCATCGCCGCCTCATTGGCGCCGCCATGCAGCGGGCCGCGCAGCGAACCGATGGCCGCAGTAACGCAGGAGTACAGGTCGGACAGGGTCGAGGCACAGACCCGGGCGGTGAAGGTCGAGGCGTTGAATTCGTGCTCGGCGTAGAGGATCAGCGACACGTTCATCACCTTGACGTGCAGCTCGCTCGGTTTCTTGTCGTGCAGCAGGTGCAGGAAGTGGCTGCCGATGCACGGCTCGTCGGTCACGCAATCGATGCGCTTGCCGTCGTGGCTGAAGCGGTACCAGTAGCACATGATCGCCGGGAACGCGGCCAGCAGGCGGTCGGTGACGTCACGCTGTTGGGAGAAGTCCTGTTCCGGCTCGATATTGCCGAGGAACGAACAGCCGGTGCGCATCACATCCATCGGATGGGCGTCGGCCGGAATGCGTTCCAGCACTTCTTTCAGCGCCTGCGGCAGGTCGCGCAGCTTGCTCAGCTTCTGGGCGTAGGCGTCCAGTTGCGCCTGGGTCGGCAGCTCGCCGTACAGCAGCAGGTAGGCCACTTCCTCGAACTGCGCGTCGGCCGCCAGTTCGCGGACGTCGTAACCCCGGTAGGTCAGCCCGGCACCGGCCTGGCCTACGGTCGACAAGGCAGTCTGTCCGGCCACCTGGCCACGCAGGCCAGCGCCACTCAATACTTTTGCTTCGGCCATTGCTCTCTCCAATCTTGAATTTGTTAGGGAATCGGCAACTTCATGGGTCGGGGCTCACCCCGACACCGCAGGAACGAAGCGGCTCGCGATGCCGATCGGCACACCCCGGTGTATCAGGGGCTGCGCGTTGTCGTTAACGTCCATCGCGGGCAAGCCTCGCTCCTACAAAGGTTGGTTCAGCTTTTCTTCTGGGCGAACAGCGCATCGAGCTTCTGCTCGAAGGTGTGGTAGTCGATGCGGTCGTACAGCTCCATGCGGGTCTGCATGGTGTCGATCACGTTCTGCTGGGTACCGTCGCGACGGATCGCGGTGTAGACGTTTTCCGCCGCCTTGTTCATGGCACGGAACGCCGACAGCGGGTACAGCACCAGGGAAACATCCACGGATTTCAGTTGTTCGGTGGTGTACAGCGGCGTGGCGCCGAACTCGGTGATGTTGGCCAGGATCGGCGCTTTCACCCGGCTGGCGAAGATCTTGTACATCTCCAGCTCAGTGATGGCTTCCGGGAACACCATGTCGGCGCCGGCCTCGATGCAGGCGGCGGCGCGATCCAGGGCCGACTCCAGCCCCTCCACCGCCAGGGCGTCGGTACGGGCCATGATCACGAAGCTGTCGTCGGTGCGGGCATCCACCGCGGCCTTGATACGGTCGACCATTTCCTGCGGGGAGACGATCTCTTTGTTCGGACGATGGCCGCAGCGCTTGGCGCCGACCTGGTCCTCGATGTGAATCGCCGCCGCGCCGAACTTGATCATCGACTTGACGGTGCGCGCCACGTTGAACGCCGACGAACCGAAACCGGTGTCCACGTCCACCAGCAGCGGCAGGTCGCAGACGTCGGTGATGCGGCGCACGTCGGTCAGCACGTCGTCGAGCCCGGTGATGCCCAGGTCCGGCACGCCGAGGGAGCCGGCCGCCACCCCGCCACCGGACAGGTAGATCGCCTTGAACCCGGCGCGCTTGGCCAGCAGCGCATGGTTGGCATTGATGGCGCCGACCACCTGCAACGGTCGTTCGCTGGCGACCGCATCGCGAAAGCGCTGGCCTGGAGTGCTCTTGTTATTGGAACTCATGACTCACCTCGTGGAGTGGCTGTCTGCTTGGCGCCGTCCTGGTAATGACGGGCAATGTTGCGTTTGGAAGCGCCGATGTGACGGCGCATCAACAACTCGGCCAGTTCGCCGTCGCGATCGGCGATGGCATCGAGAATCCGGTGGTGCTCGGCGAACGCCTGGTGCGGGCGGTTGGGTGTGGCGGAAAACTGGATGCGGTACATGCGCACCAGTTGGTACAGCTCGCCGCAGAGCATCTGCGTGAGGGTGCGGTTGCCCGCGCCCTGGATGATCCGGTAGTGGAAGTCGAAATCGCCTTCCTGCTGGTAGTAGCCGACCCCGGCCTGGAACGCCGCGTCGCGCTCGTGGGTATCGAGGACCCGGCGCAGCTCGTCGATTTCCTCGTTGGTCATGCGCTCGGCGGCCAGGCGGCAGGCCATGCCTTCCAGGGACTCGCGGATTTCGTAGAGTTCGATCAGCTCGGCATGGCTCAGGGACACCACCCGCGCCCCGACATGGGGCACCCGCACCAGCAGACGCTGGCCTTCCAGGCGGTGGATCGCCTCGCGCAGCGGGCCGCGGCTGATGCCATAGGTGCGCGCCAGTTCCGGCTCGGAAATCTTGCTGCCCGGGGCGATCTCACCCTTGACGATGGCCGCCTGAATGCGCCTGAAGACGTTTTCGGACAAGGTTTCCGAATCGTCCTGCGTCACGGCGGGGGGATCGAGCTGATCCAGCATATTGTCGACACCTTGAAAATCAATGCGACAAAAACTAGCCAATACAAGCCAACCAGTCAAAGGAAAAATAGATATTGTCGACAATCGTCTAATAACCCTTTGCACCAAACCGGCACAAAAGCCCCCGCCCCGCCGCTGGCGCCATAAAACCAGCATGCTAGAATGCCGCCCGCATTTGCCTGTCACATTAATAAGGCAGCACACGAGGGAGCTTGCGCAGCAATGCCAGTCGCCTTGAACTGAAGAACCCATGCAACGCACCAGGATCTATGAGACTCAAGGCCTTCTCCATACTGTTCTGCCTGCTCGGCCTGCCGGGCCTGAGTGCCGCCGCCGGCAAGACCGTTTACGGTCTGAATGAATACGCCAGACTGTCCGGGATCGACCTGGAAGTCGCCGCCAAGCTCGACACCGGCGCCAAGACCGCCTCCCTCAGCGCCCGCGATATCAAGCGTTTCAAGCGCAATGGCGAGTCCTGGGTACGCTTCTATCTGGCCATCGACGCCGCCCATTCCCACCCCATCGAACGTCCGCTGGCCCGCGTCAGCAAGATCAAGCGCCGCGCCGGCGACTACGACCCCGATGAGGAAAACAACAAGAAGTACACCGCGCGCCCGGTCATCGAGCTGGATATCTGCATGGGCACAGCCCTGCGCAGCATAGAAGTGAACTTGACCGACCGCAGTGCATTCCAATACCCGCTCTTGATCGGCTCCGAAGCGCTCAAGCGCTTCGATGCACTGGTCGACCCCAGTCTTAAATACGCTGCTGGCAAACCTGCCTGCGCCACCGACGCTCATACCGCAGAGTAATTCCAATGCGCTCTCTTACCCTCCATCTGAAAATCCTGATCGCCATCCTGGTGGTGCTGGGCATCTCGATCACGGCCTATCAGATTTTCGTGCTCGGCATCCCGGTGACCGAAGACGCCACCGACGACCTGTGGAACATCGACGCCAAGGTCGAATTCGTCGCCAACGCCAAGGACCCGATCAAGATCCAGATGTTCGTGCCGCCCCTGAGCCGCGACTACGTCAGCCTGAACGAGAGCTTCATTTCCAATAACTACGGGGTGGCGGTGAACCGCGTCGACGGCAACCGCAAGGTCACCTGGTCGGCACGCCGCGCCAAGGGCAACCAGACCCTCTACTACCGCCTGGTCCTGACCAAGCGCTACACCGCGGAAAAAGCCAAGATCAAGGGCCCGACCTTCCGCGACAGCATCGCCGTCGAAGGCCCGGAAAAGATCGCCGCCGAAGCCCTGCTCGCGCCGATCCGCCAGCACTCGGCCGACGTCGAGACCTTCATCAGCGAAGCCATCAAGCGGGTCAACAACAGCAGCGACGACAACGCCAAGATGCTCCTGGCGGGTGATCCGTCGCCGGCGAACAAGGCCAAGATCGTCGACCTGCTGCTGTCCATCGCCCACGTGCCGATGGAAAAGGTCCACACCATCCGCCTGGTGGCCGACCAGCCGCAGGCTCCGGAACTGTGGCTGCGCAGCTTCAACGGTACCGACTGGCTGTACTTCAACCCGGAAACCGGCGAACAGGGCCTGCCCAGCGACCGCCTGTTGTGGTGGATCGGTGACGACAGCCTGATCACCGTCGATGGCGGCAAGAAAGCCACCGTCACCTTCAGCCTGAACAACAGCGAAATGAACGCCATTCGCCTGGCCAAGCTGACCGACGAGAACACCGACGCCAACTTCCTCGAATACTCGCTGTACGGCCTGCCGCTGCAGACCCAGCAGACCTTCATGATCATGGTGATGATCCCGATCGGCGTGCTGGTGATCCTGGTGCTGCGCAACCTGATCGGCCTGCAGACCCTGGGTACCTTCACCCCGGTGCTGATCGCCCTGGCCTTCCGCGAAACCCAGCTGGGCTTCGGCATCGTGCTGTTCACCGTAATCACCGCGCTCGGGCTGTCGCTCAGGTCCTACCTGGAACACCTGAAGCTGCAGATGCTGCCGCGGCTGTCGGTGGTGCTGACCTTCGTCGTGGTGCTGATCGCCGCCATCAGCCTGTTCAGCCACAAGCTCGGCCTGGAACGCGGCCTGTCGGTCGCCCTGTTCCCGATGGTGATCCTGACCATGACCATCGAACGCCTGTCGATCACCTGGGAAGAACGTGGCGCCGGCCACGCGATGAAAGTCGCCATCGGCACGCTGTTCGCCGCCTCCCTGGCCCACCTGATCATGAGCGTGCCGGAGCTGATCTACTTCGTCTTCACCTTCCCGGCGATGCTGCTGATCCTGGTGGGCTTCATGCTGGCGATGGGTCGCTACCGCGGCTACCGCCTGACCGAGCTGATCCGTTTCAAAGCCTTCGTCAAGGCTGATTCGTAATGTTCGGCCTGTGGAAGACCTGGAAGGCCCTGGAAGCCCGGGGCATCATGGGGATCAATCGGCGTAACGCGGACTACGTGCTCAAGTACAACAAGCGCAGCCTGTACCCGATCGTCGACGACAAGATCATCACCAAGGAACGCGCGATCAAGGCCGGCATCCATGTGCCGGAACTGTATGGCGTGATCTCCACCGAGAAGGAAATCGACAAGCTCGGCGAGATCATCGGCGGGCGCAACGACTTCGTGATCAAGCCGGCGCAAGGCGCCGGCGGCGACGGCATCATCGTGATCGCCGACCGTTTCGAGGGTCGCTACCGCACGGTGTCGGGCAAGATCATCAGTCATGAAGAAATCGAGCACCACATCTCCAGCATCCTCACCGGCCTCTATTCCCTGGGCGGCCACCGTGACCGGGCGCTGATCGAATACCGGGTGACCCCGGACCAGATCTTCAAGAGCATCAGCTACGAAGGCGTGCCGGACATCCGCATCATCGTGCTCATGGGCTACCCGGTGATGGCCATGCTGCGCCTGCCGACCCGCCAGTCCGGCGGCAAGGCCAACCTGCACCAGGGCGCCATCGGCGTCGGTGTCGACCTGGCTACCGGCCTGACCCTGCGCGGTACCTGGCTGAACAACATCATCGCCAAGCACCCGGACACCACCAACGCGGTGGACGGCGTGCAGCTGCCCTACTGGGACGGCTTCATGAAGCTGGCGGCCGGCTGCTACGAGCTGTGCGGCCTGGGCTACATCGGGGTCGACATGGTGCTGGACCAGGAAAAGGGCCCGCTGATCCTCGAGCTCAACGCCCGCCCCGGCCTGAACATCCAGATCGCCAACGACTGCGGCCTGACCCAGCGCACCCACGCGGTCGAAGCGCACCTGGCAGAGCTGAAAGCCCGCGGCATCAGCGAAACCGTCGAGCAGCGCGTGCAGTTTGCCCAGGATCTGTTCGGCCATATCCCGGCGGTGGAAGGCTGATCCACGGCATTGACCTGTAGCCGCTGCCGCAGGCTGCGATCGGCCGGCACGGCCGTGGCGTCCTTATGGACGCTGGAAGACC
>NZ_JAQZAA010000083.1:0-75142 GCF_028640875.1 Pseudomonas sp. SBT1-2
TCGACTCCGGTCGGCTTCGCTTCGACCTCCATACGATGTCCTCGACTGCGTCGAGGGGCGCTGCGCGCCATCCCCCTGATGAACACCTCCGCTCGGCCTCCCGATGGGGCGGGTGGATCAAGATCAAAAGCCAAAGCCAAAGCCAAAGCCGGGCGCGACCTGCCGGTCGGCGCTAAACCCTGTAGCCGCTGCCGAGCCCTAGCGAGGCTGCGATCGACCGCGCAGCGGGCGCAGGGATCTCGAAACCGCAGGAGGACCTTCGGTCCTATCGCAGCCTCGCTAGGGCTCGGCAGCGGCTACAGGAGGTAGGGTCGCCCCCGGTCGGTGCGGCAAGTCTGGTTCTGCGGAAGGTAATGGCAACACTTTGACGGTTGCCGCTGATTTTTTGCGAAGCCATAGTTGCCCGGTCGCCGACGCATCGGCGGCCGATCTTAGCCGGTCGGAAAGCATCTCTATGAATGCTTAAGCGCCATCCATTAACATGCTGGCGCTTTTTGCTGCATGGCACCTTCTATGGCAGCTGTGCGCGGGACACCTTCGGGTGTGCCGGGTTTCTCATAGGCTGCACCCGGTCGGCTAACCCTCGTACAGCTGCCACCCTTTTGTTTAGCCGCTCAGGGTGGTTGTTCTTCAGCAACCTATGGAGATATACCCGTGACGGATTTCATCCCCCTACAAAGCAATCTCACCCCCACCCCGATTTTCCACCTTGACCGCAATGCGCCTGCAATCGATCTGCATGGCGGTGCGGTGCAGCGCATCAAGGCCTCGCGGGATCTGATGCACAGCCTCAATTGCCTGAGTGTCAAAGGTGTGGGCGATCAGGATCTGATTCACTTCGTCAACGCCGCCCACCTGTTGCTGCAAGACGGCTGCGATGCCCTGGATGCCTTGCAGTGGCGCCTGGACGCTTAAAAATCCCTACCCCAGAAACAGCACAGGCTCACTGTTCCCAGTGAGCCCGCTCGTTCTTGCCGCTTAAAGCTTGAAGCTTGCAGCTGCCCCTAACCCAGGTACCCCTTGACCCCGGTAAAGATGATCTGCGCCGCCAGCGCGCAGACGAACAGGCCCATCAGTCGGCTGACGATCTGCAAGCCTTGCTCGCCGAGGATCCGTTCGATGCGGTTGGACAGGTAGAGCACCACGCCGACGGTGAAGCTGGCCAGGGCGATGCTGAGAATCGCGGTGAGTTTGTCGTCCCAGTGCGGCTGGCCGACGCCCATCACCAGCAGGGCGCCGATGGTGCCGGGGCCGACGGTCAGGGGGATGGTCAGCGGCACGATGGTCACGTCCTGCTGCACGTTGTCGGTCTGGATCGCCGACTTGCCCTGGGCCATGCCCAGCGCCGAGATGAACAGCACGCTGCCCGCGCCGATGCGGAAGGCATCCACAGTGATGCCGAACATGCTGAAGATCACCCGTCCGAACAGGTACAGCAGCACGCTGGAGGCCAGGGTCGCCAGGGCGACGTTCCACGCCAGGCGCCGACGTTCCTTGTTGGAGTAGCCACGAGTCAGGCTGATGAAGCAGGACAGGACGAAGAAGGGGCTGTAGAGCACCAGCATCTTCAGGTACACGCTGAACAGCACATGGAGCATGGCGCAAACTCACAGCGAGGGAGGGCGAGCGGAGTTTAACAGGCGTTTGCCGTGCTGTCGGCTCAGGACGGTTGCGCCGTGGTGCGGTTCTGCAGGTCGCGCTGCGTCACCCAGTGCTCGATCAGCTCGCGCAGTTGCGACAGTTCCACCGGCTTGGCCATATGCCCGTCCATGCCGGCCTGCCGCGCGCGTTCCTTGTGTTCGGTGAGGATGTGCGCGGTCAGTGCCACCACCGGCGTGCGCACGCGCTGGTTGCCGACTTCCCAGGCCCGCAGCTGCTGGGTGGCGGAGAAGCCGTCGAGGATCGGCATTTCGCAGTCCATCAGCACCAGGTCGTAGCGCTGGGCCTTCATCGCTTGCAGGGCTTCCTCGCCGTTGCTCGCGGTATCGGGCTGCAGGTTGAGCTTGCCGAGCATGCCGCGAATCACCTTGGTGGAAATGCTGTTGTCCTCGGCCACCAGGATGCGGAAGTCGCTCGGTACCTTGACCGGCACCGGAACCCCGCTCAGCGCATGGGGCTGATGCGGCACGAACTGGCCCTTGTTGCGCTGGGTCAGCTCGTCGGCCAGGGTGGTCTTGAGGGTATAGCCGGCCACCGGCTTGGCGAGGATGCGCTTGACCCCGGCGTTACGCGCGATGACCTTGCTCGGCGCGTTGCTGATGCCGGTGAGCATGATCAGCAGGATGTCGTGGTTCAGGCTCGGGTCTTCCTTGATCTTGGCCGCCAGTTGCATGCCGGTCATGCCGGGCATGTTCTGGTCGAGCAGCACCACGTCGAAGTAGTCGCGCAGGTGCGCCTTGGTGCGCAGCAGGGCCAGGGCTTCCTTGCCCGAAGGCACGGCGCTGACGTTCAGGCCCCAGGCGCTGCATTGCTGCACCAGGACCTTGCGGCAGGTGTCGTTGTCGTCCACCACCAGCACCCGCGCCCCTTGCAGCGGGCCATCCAGGTCGGAGGTCGGGTGCTCCAGGCGTTCCGGGTCCAGCGGCAGGGTCAGCCACAGGGTGCTGCCCTGGTTGGCGCTGGTCTTGATCCCGAACTCGCCATGCATCAGCAGGATCAGCTGGCGGGCGATGACCAGGCCGAGATTGCCGCCCAGGCGGGTGCTGGCGAGGAAGTTCTTGCTGTGCAGTTCCGAGTGCAGCAGGGCATCGCGCTCTTCGGCTTCCATCGGCTGGCCGCTGTCCTGCACGGCGATGCGCAGGCGCGGTTTGCTGGTGCGCTCGTCCAGCGCGACCACCACCAGGACCTCGCCTTCGTCGGTCTTCTTCAGGGCGTTTTCCAGCAGGCTGAGCATGGCCTGGCGCAAGCGGGTCGGGTCGCCGCTGATCACGCGCGGCACCTGCGGCTGGATGAAGCTGATCAGCTCGACGTTCTGCTGCTCGGCCTTGGCGCGGAAAATACTCAGGCAGTCTTCGATCAGCGCATTGAGGTCGAATTGCACATCGTCCAGCTCGATCTGCCCGGACTCGAGCTTGGAGATGTCGAGGATCTCGTTGATCAGGGTCAGCAGCTCATTGCCGGCGCTGTGGATGGTCTGCACGTAGTCGCGCTGCTTGACCGACAGCGGCGTGCCCAGCAGCAGTTCGGTCATGCCCAGCACGCCGTTCATCGGTGTACGGATCTCGTGGCTGATCTTCGCCAGGAACTCGGCCTTGGCATTGACCTCGGCGTTGCTGGCGGCGAGGTCGCGGCTGACGCTGAACTCATCCTCGGTGATGCTGCGCTGGCGCTCGCCCAGGGCGATGCTCATCGCCCACCCGCTCAGGCACATGGTCACCAGCAGGGTGACGATCAGCCCCTGGGGCGCGACCATGGTCAGCCCCAGCAGCGCCGGCAGCACGATCAGCGCACCGATGTTGAAGATGCCCATGCCGGCCACGAAGTAGCGCGCCGGGCGGTAGCCTTTGTGCCAGTGATAACCGGCGATGAACAGCATGCTCAGGCCGACCAGGGCCACCAGGCCGTAGGTGATGAGATTCAGCGGCAGCGAGTCGACGAACAGCAGCAACAGGCTGCACAGGCCGACCATCAGGATGTCGACCAGCAGCAGCTTGTTCAGCGGATGCGGGCCCAGCGGGGCGAAAAAGCGATAGACGAACATCAGCCCGCAAGGGGTGGTCAGCAACAGCGCGAGGTAGGCACCAGGGGTCTGTATCGCATGCCAGTCCGGCAGCCAGGGGCCGAACAGGTTGAGCATCAGCGCCAGGCTGAGCATCACCAGGGCTTCGCAGGATGCCAGCCACAGGCTGCTGCGCGAACGAGTGTAGGCGTAGCGCACCAGGTTGTGCAGCATCAGCATGCCCATGCAGCCGAACAGCAGGCCGTAGAGCACGCTCTGGCCCTGATTGGCCGCGGTCATGACCGCCGGTTGCAGGGTGATGTAAGGGCGCAGCTGATGGTCGGAGACCAGGCGCAGATAGACATCGAGGGTCTTCTGCTCCTGTGGCAGCGGCAGCATGAAGTCGCTGCTGGGCAACGGCCGTTCGGCCTGGGGTTGTTGGGTGCCGGAGGTCAGCTGCTCGACCAGGTTGTCGCCGTCCAGCACATACATGTCCAGGCGTGACAGGTCGGGCGCGAAGATCCGCAGCAGTTGTTCGTGCTTGCCCGGTTGCAGTTTGAAACGCAGCCATAACGCGCCTCCGGGTTCGGCGGCGGTGATGCGTTCCAGTTCGATCGGGCTGAATTGATTGGTGTAGCGCGGGGAGCGGATATCGCTCAGTTGCAGGTCGGCCTGTTCATCGAGCAAAACGGCCCAGTTACTGCCTTGTGCGGCCTGGGCCGGGATCAAGCAGAGCAGGGTCAGCAGAGTGACGGTGAAACCTATGGCAGTCCTGAGCCAGCGCACGGCGAAATCCCTTCGTAGGTTGATGCCAGATTATAACTATGCGCGGCGCTGGAGCCGTCCGGCAAGGGCCTGGGGCGCCTGCCGGACGGGAAGACAGGATTACTCCTGATTTTCGCCACGCTCGCGGGCAATGGCCCGGTAACCGATGTCTTTGCGGTAGAAGCAGCCTTGCCAATCGATCTTAGCTGCCAGTTGGTAAGCCTGCTGCTGCGCGGCACTTACGCTGTCGCCCAGGGCGGTGGCGCAGAGCACGCGGCCGCCGGAGGTTACCACTTGACCGTCCTTGAGCGCGGTACCGGCGTGGAAGACTTTGCCTTCCAGTTTGGCGGCCGCGTCCAGGCCTTCGATCACCGCGCCTTTGGCGTAGTCACCAGGGTAGCCGCCGGCGGCCAGGACGATGCCCAGGCTCGGACGTGGATCCCATTGCGCTTCGACCTTGTCCAGCGCCTGGGCCAGGGCGGCTTCGACCAGCAGCACCAGGCTCGACTGCAGGCGCAGCATCACCGGCTGGGTTTCCGGATCGCCGAAGCGGCAGTTGAACTCGATGACCTTCGGGTTGCCGGCCTTGTCGATCATCAGACCGGCGTACAGGAAACCGGTGTAGACGTTGCCTTCGTCGGCCATGCCGCGCACGGTCGGCCAGATCACCTGGTCCATCACGCGCTGGTGCACGTCGGCGGTGACTACCGGAGCAGGGGAGTAAGCACCCATGCCGCCGGTGTTCGGGCCGCTGTCGCCGTCGCCGACGCGTTTGTGGTCCTGGCTGGTGGCCATGGGCAGCACGTTCTTGCCGTCGACCATGACGATGAAGCTGGCTTCCTCGCCGTCGAGGAACTCTTCGATCACTACACGCGAACCAGCGTCGCCGAAGGCATTGCCGGCCAGCATGTCGCGCACGGCGTCTTCGGCTTCGGCCAGGGTCATGGCGACGATCACGCCCTTACCGGCGGCCAGGCCGTCGGCCTTGATTACGATCGGCGCGCCTTTTTCCCGCAGATAAGCCAGGGCCGGCTCGATCTCGGTGAAGTTCTGGTAGTCGGCGGTCGGGATCTTGTGGCGAGCCAGGAAATCCTTGGTGAAGGCTTTCGAACCTTCCAGTTGGGCCGCGCCAGCGGTCGGACCGAAGCAGTCCAGGCCACGGGAGCGGAACAGGTCGACCACGCCGGCGACCAGCGGGACTTCCGGACCGACGATGGTCAGGGAAACGTTCTTCTCGGCGAAGTCGGCCAGTTGCTCGAGGGCCAATACGTCGATGGCCACGTTCTCGCACTTGGCTTCGATGGCGGTGCCGGCGTTGCCCGGGGCAACGAAGACTTTCTCGACCCGTGGGTCTTGAGCGACTTTCCAGGCCAGGGCGTGTTCACGACCGCCGCTACCAATGATCAAAACGTTCAAGTCAGACTCCTTCGGAGGAAGCTATAAGCCGCAAGCTGCAAGTTAAGAGCAATCTGGATCGCTCTGAAGTGCTGCGTGCAGCTTTGAATTAGGAAGGCTGCAAGGGCAAGGCAAGAGCAACTGCGGTCGGCTCTGCCTTGTCGCTTGCAGCTTGAAGCTTGTGGCTGCTCTTAGTGGCGGAAGTGGCGCATACCGGTGAACACCATCGCGATGCCGGCCTCATCGGCGGCGGCGATCACTTCGTTGTCGCGCATCGAGCCGCCTGGCTGGATCACCGCGGTGATGCCGACCTTGGCCGCGTTGTCGATACCGTCGCGGAACGGGAAGAACGCATCGGACGCCATGACCGCGCCCTGCACTTGCAGGCCGGCGTGTTCAGCCTTGATCGCGGCGATACGGGCGGAGTTCACGCGGCTCATCTGGCCGGCGCCGACGCCGATGGTCTGACGGTTCTTGGCGTAGACGATGGCGTTGGACTTGACGAACTTGGCCACTTTCCAGGCGAAGATCAGGTCGTGGATTTCCTGTTCGGTCGGGGCGCGCTTGGTCACCACTTTCAGGTCGTCGGCGCCGATCATGCCGATGTCGCGGCTCTGCACCAGCAGGCCACCGTTGACGCGCTTGTAGTCCCAGGCCGGAACACGGTCCGCCGACCATTGGCCGCAGGCCAGCAGGCGCACGTTGGCCTTGGCGGCAACGATGGCGCGGGCTTCCTCGCTGACCGAAGGGGCGATGATCACTTCGACGAACTGACGCTCGACGATGGCCTTGGCGGTCTCGGCGTCCAGTTCGCGGTTGAAGGCGATGATGCCGCCGAAGGCCGATTCGGTGTCGGTGGCGTAGGCCAGCTCGTACGCCTGGCGGATACCGCCTTCAGCGTCCGGGCTCACGGCCACGCCGCACGGGTTGGCGTGCTTGACGATGACGCAGGCCGGCTTGACGAAGCTCTTCACGCATTCCAGCGCGGCGTCGGTGTCGGCCACGTTGTTGTACGACAGTTCCTTGCCTTGCAGCTGGGTAGCGGTGGCGATGCCGACTTCGGCAGGCTTGGCTTCCACGTAGAACGCCGCACTCTGGTGCGGGTTCTCGCCGTAGCGCATTTCCTGGGCCTTGATGAACTGGCTGTTGAAGGTGCGCGGGAATTCGCTGCGGCCTTCGGTGGTCAGGGTTTCAGCCGCCTGGTTCACGGTGCCCATGTAGTTGGCGATCATGCCGTCATAGGCCGCGGTGTGTTCGAAGGCCTTGAGCATCAGGTCGAAACGCTGGGCGTAGGTCAGGCCGCCGGCCTTCAGGCTTTCCAGCACCTGGCCGTAGTCGCTGGCGTTGACCACGATGGCCACGTCTTTGTGGTTCTTGGCCGCCGAGCGGACCATGGTCGGGCCGCCGATGTCGATGTTCTCGATGGCGGTCGGCAGGTCGCAGCCCGGCTTGGAGATGGTGGCTTCGAACGGGTAGAGGTTGACCGCTACCAGGTCGATCGGCTTGATGCCGTGCTCGTTCATGATGGCGTCGTCGATACCGCGACGACCGAGGATACCGCCGTGGATTTTCGGGTGCAGGGTCTTCACCCGGCCGTCCATCATTTCCGCGAAACCGGTGTAATCCGCGACTTCTACTGCGGCCACGCCGTTGTCCTGCAGCAGTTTGAAGGTCCCGCCGGTGGAGAGGATCTCCACGCCCAGGGCTTCCAGCTCCTTGGCGAATTCGAGGATCCCGGTCTTGTCGGAAACACTGATCAAGGCGCGGCGGATCGGCAGGCGGGTAGTCTGGTCGGTCATCTCAATTTCCATCAAAAGCAAAGGAGTCAGCAAAAAAGGCGACCGGTTTTACGCGGGCGCCTTTCTGGTTTGATTGAATGCTTACAGCAAATCGTACTGCTTGAGTTTCTTGCGCAGGGTGCCACGGTTCAGACCGAGCAGCTCGCTGGCCTTGGTCTGGTTGCCCTTGACGTAGTTCATCACGCTTTCGAGCAACGGAGCCTCGACTTCGGAGAGCACCAGGTTGTACACGTCCGTGACGGCCGCGCCCTCAAGGTGGGCGAAATAATTGTGCAGCGCCTTCTCGACACTCCCGCGAAGGGTCTGGCCTTCTTCGCTCGGTGTATTGAGGTGCTGTTTCAAATTCACGTTGTCGCTCACGGGTGCTGTTCCACTCACTAAAGTCTCGGTCATCATCGTCATGCGGCCACCCCCTCTCCGTCCCCTGTCACCAGGCTCTTGTAACGCTCGGCAAAGAACTCACGAACGTTGGCGCACTGTGCTTCCGTATCTTCCAAACGATTGAAGTGGGCGCGAAACTCCCTGGCGCCCGGCAGGGTTGCGAGATACCAGCCCACATGCTTGCGAGCAATGCGTACGCCCATGACATCGCCATAGAAGGCATGCAGCGCGGCCAGATGCTCAAGCAGAATACGTTCCACCTCGAACAGCTCAGGTGCCGGCAGGGTTTGACCGGTACGCAGAAAATGCTCGATTTCACGAAAAATCCATGGCCGCCCCTGAGCGGCCCGGCCAATCAACAGCCCGTCGGCACCGGTAGCGTCGAGGACGTAGCGGGCCTTTTCGGGCGAGTCGATATCGCCGTTGGCGAAGACCGGGATCGACACCGCCTGCTTGATCGCAGCGATGGTGTCGTACTCGGCAACACCGGTGTACAGGTCGGCCCGGGTCCGGCCATGGACCGCCAATGCCGTGATACCTGCCTGTTCGGCGATCTTCGCCACCGTCAGGCCGTTCTTGTTCGCCCGGTCCCAGCCGGTACGGATCTTCAGGGTGACCGGCACATCGACTGCGGCCACCACGGCCTGCAGGATCTCGTTCACCAGATCTTCATCTTTCAGTAACGCGGAGCCGGCGGCCTTGTTGCAGACCTTCTTCGCCGGGCAACCCATGTTGATATCAATAATCTGTGCGCCCAACTCGACGTTGGCGCGGGCGGCATCCGCCAGCATCTGTGCATCGCCACCGGCGATCTGTACCGAGCGCGGCTCGGGATCACCCTCGTGGATCATGCGCAGACGCGATTTGCGACTGTTCCACAAACTCATGTCGCTGGTGACCATTTCCGAGACTACAAGGCCTGCACCCAACCGCTTGCAAAGCTGACGAAAGGGCTGGTCGGTGACTCCCGCCATGGGGGCGAGAATCAAGCCGTTGTGCAATGTATATGGGCCGATGCGTACCGCCGACATAGGACTTCCCTGTTGTGGGGCCGGATCATGAGAGTTCGAAAAAGGGTTGGCATGATACCCGCTCTCGATGACCGGATAAAGGCTGAATTGGATAAAATCTGAACAGTTATTCTGTTATCGCCAACGGTTTGGTCCGCTGGGCAGCAGTCAGAAAACCGCCGTCAATCCAGTGCGGCCTTTGCACGGATGGCCCGTCTTACTCGGGCGAGTGAAAGCTTAGGCTGTAGTTGACGGCCTTGGGGCCCGGATCGAGGATGTCCAGCGCGATATGGATTGGCGTCTGCGGCGGCATCTCCGACACGCCTTCGAGTTCGCCCTTGACGTATTCGCCGGGCTTGAAGCGACGACTGGCGATCAGGTGGCCGTTGAGGTCGGCGAAACGCAGCTCCAGCAGCGGGAAGGGTTGGGAGAACGGCGCGCGATTGTAGATGATCGCATCCACTACCAGCGCGCCGCTGAAGTCCGGGTGGCTGCGCACCACCAGGTTGCTGCTTTTGATGCGGCCGATATCGACCTTCGAGGGCACGGTGCAACCCAGTTCCGGGCACAGTTGCTGGAACCAGGGGCGGTACTGGTCCTGGCGCGCCAGCTCGTCGAAGTGATAGGCAATGTACTGGCCCGCCAGGCCGGCGGCGGCCAGCAGGATCAACAAACTCCAGAGCAGGCGGCGGCCCCAGGGCGAGCGGCGCTTTTGCCAGTCCAGCTGGATCGGGTCGTCTTCCAGGTCCAGCAGCACGGCGTCCGGCGCCTCGGGCTCGGCGCGGCCACGCTTGTTGCGTCGTGGCGTCGGGCTGGCCGGCGGCTCGATCTCATCGGGCTCGTCGGCCTTCAGGGAGCTGTGCGCTGGCACGGGCTCCAGGTCGTCGTCCGGGAGCAGGGAGGGCGCCTTGGGTTCGTCTTCCAGATCGTCCAGGTTGAAGGACAGCGACGGTTCGGTGCGCCCGGAGCGGCCGGCGTCGACGGCGGGCTGCTCGGGTTTTTCGTCGAGGTCGTCGCTGCTGCCGGGTGGCTGGCTGAACAGGCTGTCGGGCCAGTGTTCCTCTTCGGCTTCCGGCTGGTCGCGGCGGGCGCTGAGGGTGTCCTCCCTGGAAGCGCGCTCCTGGCCGAAGGCCTTGGTCGGCTGGATTTCCCGCTGTTCGAGCTTGGCCAGCTCCTCGTCCAGGTCGAGGCTGTCCAGGTCGAGTTCGGTGGCGCTCCACTGCTTCTGGCTGATGGCGCGCGGTGGCGGCGGGGCCAGTGGTTCGGCAGGGGTGGCCGGTGTGGAAGGTGCAGCGACAGCGTCCTTGCCAGCGCGTTGCTCAAGCAACTGCCGTGCGGCGTTGAACACCTGCAGGCACGAGCCGCAGCGCACCACGCCCCGGGCCACGCTCAACTGAGCGTGGCTGACGCGGAAGCTGGTCTGGCAATGCGGGCACTGGGTGACGAAACTGTCGGTCATGCGGCGATCCGGTTCATGCAGGCGGCCATTCTAGCGCCGACGGCCGGTGATGCGTACCCAGCCATCGAGGTTGGCGATAGGATCCAGGTCGAAGTCCTGGGCGTAGGCGGCCGCGACTTCTTCACCCTGTTCGGCAAGGATGCCCGACAGCGCCAGGCGTCCGCCGCTCTTGACCAGGCGGGACAGTTGCGGCGCCAGGGAAACCAGCGGGCCGGCGAGGATATTGGCGACCAGCACGTCCGCCTGGACCTGCGGCAGGTCTTCCGGCAGATAGAGCGGGAACAGCGCTTCGGCGATGTTGTTACGCCCGGCGTTGTCGCGGGAGGCTTCCAGGGCCTGCACGTCGATGTCGGTGCCCACCGCCTGCTTGGCGCCCAGCAGCAGGGCGGCGATCGCCAGGATCCCCGAGCCGCAACCGAAGTCCAGTACGTTGCAGTCTTTCAGGTCCTGGCCGTCGAGCCATTCCAGGCACAGCGCGGTGGTCGGGTGCGTGCCGGTGCCGAAGGCCAGGCCCGGATCGAGCAGCAGGTTGACCGCGTCCGGCTCGGGAGCGGCGTGCCAGCTGGGGACGATCCACAGGCGCTGGCCGAAACGCATCGGCTGGAAATTGTCCATCCAGCTGCGTTCCCAGTCCTGGTCTTCGATCACTTCGCTGTGGTGTTCAGGCAGCGGGCTGCCGGTCAGCAGCTCAAGGTGGGCCAGCACGCTGGCAGCCTCGGTGCCGCCTTCGAACAGGGCCAGCAGGTGAGTGTGATTCCACAGCGGGGTGGTGTTGAGTTCCGGTTCGAAGATCGGCTGATCCTCGGCGTCCATGAAGGTCACCGAAACGGCGCCGACTTCGAGAAAAGCGTCTTCGTAGGTTTCGGCTTGTTCTGGGCTGATGGCGAGACGGACTTGCAGCCAAGGCATGGCGGGCACCTTTGAAATATGTAATGTGCAGCCTAGCGGGCTGCGAGAAGCGCGCAAGTTTACGCGAGCGAGGCGCAGAAGACGACACGCCAGGCGCCATTTCCACTTGCCCACACCGCCTCTCTGTAGGGGCGAGCTTGCTCGCGATGCCTGCAGGGGCGCCGCGTAACACCAGGAAAATGCGTGTTGTCGCTGATGGCCCTGTCGCGAGCAAGCTCGCTCCTACAGGGGGGGCAGAAACGACAAGGCCGCTCGAAAGCGGCCTTGTCGGTCTGGTGCGGTGTCGATCAGTGTTGACCGGCCAGCTTGTGCTCCAGGTAGTGAATGTTCACACCACCTTTGCAGAAGCCTTCGTCACGAGTCAGGTCGCGGTGCAGCGGAATGTTGGTCTTGATCCCGTCGACCACGATTTCGTCCAGCGCATTGCGCATGCGCGCCATGGCTTCTTCACGGGTTGCCCCGTAAGTGATCAGCTTGCCGATCAACGAATCGTAGTTCGGTGGAACCGCGTAACCGCTGTACAGGTGCGAGTCGACGCGTACGCCATTGCCGCCCGGAGCATGGAAATGCTTGACCGTGCCTGGGCTTGGCATGAAGGTTTTCGGGTCTTCGGCGTTGATCCGGCATTCCAGGGCGTGGCCACGAATGACTACGTCCTTCTGGGAGATCGACAGCTTGTTGCCAGCGGCGATGCTCAGCATCTCCTTGACGATGTCGACGCCAGTGACCATTTCCGATACCGGGTGCTCTACCTGCACGCGAGTGTTCATCTCGATGAAGTAGAAACGACCGTTCTCGTACAGGAACTCGAAGGTACCGGCACCGCGGTAGCCGATGTCGATGCACGCCTTGACGCAGCGCGCGAAGACTTCCTGGCGAGCGGTTTCGTCGATGCCCGGGGCCGGCGCTTCTTCAAGCACCTTCTGGTGACGACGCTGCAGGGAGCAGTCGCGGTCGCCCAGGTGGATCGCGTTGCCCTGGCCGTCGGACAGTACCTGGACTTCCACGTGGCGTGGGTTGGTCAGGAACTTCTCCAGGTAGACCATCGGGTTGCCGAACGCCGCGCCCGCTTCGGAGCGGGTCAGCTTGGCCGAGGAGATCAGGTCTTCTTCTTTATGCACCACGCGCATGCCGCGACCACCGCCGCCGCCAGCGGCCTTGATGATCACCGGGTAGCCGACTTCACGGCCGATGCGCAACGCGGTTTCTTCGTCTTCCGGCAGCGGGCCGTCGGAACCGGGAACGGTCGGTACACCGGCAGCGATCATCGCGTGCTTGGCCGATACCTTGTCGCCCATCAGGCGAATGGTCTCGGCTTTCGGGCCGATGAAGGCGAAGCCGGAGTTCTCGACCTGCTCGGCGAAGTCGGCGTTTTCCGCGAGGAAGCCGTAGCCTGGGTGAATGGCGGTGGCGCCAGTCACTTCGGCGGCCGCGATGATCGCCGGAATGTGCAGGTAGGAGTGCGCGGCGGAGGCCGGGCCGATGCAGACGGATTCGTCTGCCAGACCCAGGTGCATCAGTTCCTTGTCGGCCTTGGAGTAAACGGCGACGGTCTTGATACCCATCTCTTTGCAGGCACGCAGGATCCGCAGGGCGATTTCACCGCGGTTGGCGATCAGAACTTTTTCCAACTTCGCAGACATCGTTGGCTCTCCGCGGTTCAAACGATGGTGAACAGCGGTTGGTCGTACTCAACCGGCTGGCCGTCTTCGACGAGGATGGATTCGATCACACCGCTGGTTTCAGCTTCGATGTGGTTCATCATCTTCATGGCTTCGACGATGCACAGGGTGTCGCCTTTCTTCACGCTCTGGCCGACTTCAACGAAGGCTGGCGAGGTTGGCGAGGATTTGCGGTAGAAGGTGCCGACCATCGGCGAACGGGCAACGGTGCCGTTCAGCGCTGGGGCAGCTGGAGCTGCTGGTGCAGCGGCGGCGGCCGGAGCGGCAGCGGCAGGTGCGGCGGCCGGAGCAGCCATCGGTGCCGGTGCGTAGTACTGCTGGGCTGGAGTCTTGCTGTGGCGGCTGATGCGTACGGACTCTTCGCCTTCCTTGATCTCCAGCTCGTCGATGCCGGACTCTTCCAGCAGTTCGATCAGTTTCTTAACTTTACGGATATCCATGAATCATCAACTCCCAAGGGTCGGTCAGGGGCGTTTAGCTTGTTGTTCAAGCTGCTCTAGTGCGGCCTCCAGGGCCAGTCGGTAACCGCTGGCGCCAAGGCCGCAGATCACTCCCACCGCAACGTCGGAGAAGTAGGAGTGATGGCGGAAAGGTTCGCGTTTGTGCACGTTAGACAAATGCACTTCGATGAATGGGATGCTCACCGCCAGCAGCGCGTCACGTAATGCGACACTTGTATGCGTAAAAGCTGCTGGATTGATCAGAATGAAGTCCACGCCTTCATCGCGGGCAGCATGGATACGGTCGATCAATTCATACTCGGCGTTGCTTTGCAGGTAGAGCAAATGGTGGCCGGCCTCGCGAGCCCGGCGTTCCAGGTCCTGGTTGATCTCAGCCAGGGTGACTGCGCCGTAGACCCCCGGTTCACGGGTGCCGAGCAGGTTCAGATTGGGTCCGTGAAGCACCAGTAGGGTCGCCATCTGCCGTTCCTTGTTTTATCTGTGGGCCATTATTCAGAACCCGGCGACTATGCCGCAAAGCCTTTGTGACTGTCCAGTTCTCTGCAATAGGCAGCACGATGACCGATGTTTACGCGAAATATGTGACCAACTGACTAATTCCGGTCATTCGCTGCGGCAATGCGTTCGGCGAAGTCCGCGGCGCTGATTTCGCCGACCACGCGCACATCGGCACGTTCGACGCCATCTTTGCCGAAGAACATCAGCGCCGGCGGGCCGAACAGGTGGTAGCGGTCCAGCAGGGCGCGCTGTTCGCGGTTGCTGGCGGTGATATCGAAGCGGACCAGGCGATAGCCCTGCAGGCGTTCGACCACCTGGCGGTCGCCGAGCACCTCGCGTTCGATGACTTTGCAACTGATGCACCAGTCGGCGTACCAGTCGAGGAGCAGTGGGACACCCGCGTTTCGGGCATCGGCCAGGGCCTGGTCCAGCTCGCCGGGGGTGGTGACGGTCTGCCACTGGCCGGCGCTGGTTTTCTCAGGGCTGTTGCTGGTGGTCGCGACCGGTGCACGGGCGAGCGGGCTGAACGGATCGGTCTGGCCGCTGAATGCGCCGTACCAGCAGGCCAGGGCATACACCAGCAGGAACAGCCCGCACAGCTGCGCCAGGCGCGCGCGCGGTGCCTTGTAGACAAATTCCAGGGCGCCGAGAAACAGGCCGACGCCGGCCGCCAACGCACCAATCAGCAACAGGCTGACCTGGCCCGGCAAGACCCGGCTCAGCAGGCCGATCGCCAGGCCGAGCAACAGCACGCCAATGGCGTTTTTCACATAGACCAGCCATGGCCCGCTTTTCGGCAGCCAGGCCGCGCCGCCGGTGGCCACCAGCAACAGCGGCGCGCCCATGCCCAGGCCCAGGGCGAACAGTTTCAGGGCGCCGCCCAGGGCGTCGCCGCTGGCGCTGATATAGAGCAGGGCGCCTGCCAGCGGCGCCGAAACGCAGGGCGATACCAGCAGGCTGGACACCACGCCGAGAACCGCCGCGCCCCACAGCGAGCCGCCTTCGGTGCGCCCGGCGATGCGTTCCAGGCGTTGGCTGACAAAACGCGGCAGCTTGAGTTCGAAGACATCGAACATCGCCAGGGCGAATACGACGAAGAACAACGCAAAGGGCACCAGCACCCAGGCCGATTGCAGGCGCGCCTGCAAATTGAGCTGGGCGCCGAACAGCCCCATCAAGGCGCCGAGCAGGGCGAAACAGGCGGCCATCGGCAACACATAGGCCAGCGACAGATTGAAGCCGCGCCAGCCGCCGACCTGGCCCTTGAGGACCACGCCGGACAGAATCGGCAGCATCGGCAGGACGCAGGGAGTAAAGGTCAGGCCGATGCCGGCAAGGAAGAACAGCGCCAGTTCGCGCCAGCTCCAGCCGGTTTTCCCACTGTCGGTAGCGGGGCTGCCGGCACTTGAGGCATTGGCAGAAGAGGCGGCGCCGTCGATCTGCAAACGCTCGGTTTCCGGTGGATAACACAGGCCCTTGTCGGCGCAGCCCTGGTAGGTCACGACCAGGGTGAAGGCCCGTTGATCTGCGCCGGTACGCGGCAGTTCGACATCGACAATGCCGTGGTAGACCTCGACGTCGCCGAAAAACTCGTCGTGTTTCTGTTCACCCTTGGGCAGTTGGGCGGCACCCAGGGCGATGTCGGCGGGCTCGGCGCGGAACTGGAAGCGGTGGCGATAGAGGTAATAACCCTCGGTGGCGACAAAACGCAGCTTGATCGACTGCGGCGTACTTTGCAGCAGGCTCAGCTGGAACGCTTCGCGCACTGGCAGGAAGTCGGCGCTGTTGTTGATCGAACCCAGGGTCGAACTGGGGCGGCTGTCCAGCAGCCCGGCGGCGGTCGCCGGCAGGGCAAGCACGAACAGCATCAGGCAAAGCAGGCGACGCATGGCAATCTCGCGAATCGAAGGTGTGCGCATGATAGCGGAGAGCGGCGGGGTTCGCAGGCTGGCGGGTGGTCTGGGTTGCCCTTGATCGCGGGCAAGCCTCACTCCTACAGGTTCGCGTCGTCTGTAGGAGCGAGGCTTGCCCGCGATAGGGCTCGGGTCAGACGCGGAACGCCTGCACCGCCGTGTGCAGCTGGCCGCCCAGGGCCAGCAGGTTCTCGCCCTGTTCGCGACCTTCGCCGATGCGTTGCAAGTTATCCCCACCCAGTTGATGGATGCGCTCGCTGTGGTCGCGGATTTCGCTGACGGCGCCGCTTTGCTGGGCCGTGACATCGGCGATGCGGATGGCGGTGTCGGAGATGGTCTGGATCGCCCCGACGATTTCATCCAGCGCACCGTCGGCGGCCTGGGCCTGGCTGGCGGTGGCTTCGGCATGTTCGACCTGGGCGCGCATGCCCTCCACCGATTGCCGGGCGGCGGCCTGCAGGCCGGCGATCAGGGTCTGGATCTCGGCGGTGGCGCCAGCGGTGCGTTGCGCCAGGGAGCGCACTTCCTCGGCGACCACGGCAAAGCCGCGACCCATTTCCCCGGCCCGCGCGGCTTCGATGGCGGCGTTCAGGGCCAGCAGGTTGGTCTGGTCGGCAATGGAGCGGATCACCGTGAGCACGCCGCCGATGGTCGCCGATTCCTCGGCCAGCTGTTCGATCATCTGCGCGTTGCCCTGCACTTCGCCGACCAGGGCATGCAGCCCGGTCAGGCTCAGGCCGATCACTTTCTGCCCCTGTTCCACCGCCAGCCCGGCGCTGCGGCTGGCATCGGCGGCCTGGCTGGCATCGCCGGCGACTTGCTGGATGGTCGCTTCCAGCTCGCCCAGGGCGTCACGGATCTGCGCGGTATCCCCGGCCTGGCGCTCGGCGCCGCCGTGCAGGCCGCTGCTCAGGTCCGCCAGGGCGCGGCTGCTGCCGGCGACCTGTTCGGCGTTCTGCCGGATGGTGCCCACCAGGTCCACCAGGTAGGCACGCAGACGGTTCAGGGACTCTTCGATATCGTGCAGTTCGCGGTTGGTCCGGCCCAGCTGGATGTCGCGGCTGAAGTCGCCTTCGGCCCAGGTCGACAGGGCCGGCGCCAGGTTGGTCAGGACCCGCGCCAGCCGGCGCTGCAAGGTATCGATAAGCAGGGCGATCAGCAGGATCAGGCCGATCATCAGGCCCTGCATCAGCCGTACTTCGCCCTGGATCTGCCCATGTTGGGCGCGCACCACCGGCTCCAGCTCGGCGATGGCCTGCTGCACGGCGGTGATTTTCAGGTGGGTGGCGGCGCTGAGGTCGGCGCGTTTCTGGATCTGCTCGCGGGTGCGGTTCAGCTCGGCGGGGTAACGACCGAGCAGGCTGTTGAGTTCGCGCTTGAGGCCGATGCCGGCGTCTTCGGCGGCGGCTTTCTCGGTGTTCTCCAGGCCCATCATGGCGGCGAAGTCATCGGTATTCGACTCGTTGCTGGCCGCGACACCCAGCAAGGGCAGGACGTCCAGCTGCTCGGCCTGGACGCGCATGTTGCTCACTTCGCGCTCGACGTCGGCGGCCAGCTCGCTGCGGCCGCTGCTCACCAGTTTTTCCCGGGCCAGGGACAGCTTGCCCAGGTGCTGGGAGGCGCTCAGCAGCAGCGGCAGGTAGGTCGCGGCGCTCGGGTTGCTGGCGGCTCCGGTGGCGTATTGGCTCAATTGTTCGAGGCTGGCCCCCAGCTCGCGCTCGGCCTGTAGCAGCAGCGCCTGTGGATCGCCGGCCAGTTTGCCGGCGGCCAGCAGGTCGGTCTTGCTGAATTCGGCCAGGCCCGACAGGCTCGGGCGCAGGCTTTGCGCCAGTTCCGCGGGCAGTTCGTCGAGTTGGGCCTGCAGGGTTTCGATGGCCTGGCTGGCGCTGCTCAGGCGCAGGGCGTCGCCGCTGGCCAGGTAGTCCACGATGTTGCGCGCCGCCTGGTTCTGGAACTGCTGGGACAACCCCAGGTAGCGCTCCATCAATAGATAGGGGCGTTCGAGGGCGCGTTGCGACCACCAGAGCGTGGCGCCCAGGGCCAGGCAAACGGCAACTAATAGCAGGGTATTGAGATTGGTCAGCAGCTTCAGGCGCATTGCGTTCTACCAACGACTTGAATGGTAAGTGCCTGAATTTATTGCGTTTGTATTACAGGGTTATGACCGAATCGGTGGATTCCGGTGAAAAAGTGGCGCTTTGATGGCGCGCCGCCTGGACGCGATTTCGTCCGCTGTCCTTGGCGCGATAGAGCGCTTCGTCGGCCTGGCTGGCCATCATCAGGCTGTCGGAATCTTCCCGCAGCTCGACCACTCCGGCGCTGAAGGTGCACCACAGGTCCTGCGGCTGGGCCGGGTAGTGGATCTCGGCAAAGCGCTGGCGGATTTCATCCAGCACCTTGCAGGCCGCTTCCAGGTCGGTGTCGGGCATGACGATGGCGAACTCTTCGCCGCCGTAGCGGCCGATGAAGTCGGTCTTGCGCAGGCGCTGCTTGAGAAACAGCGCCAGGCTCTTGATCACCCGGTCGCCCATGGGGTGGCCGTGGCTGTCGTTGACCCGCTTGAAGTGGTCGATGTCGAGCATGGCGAAGCTCAGCGGCTTGTTCTCGCGGCGCGCGCGGAAGCTGCAGTCTTCCAGCAGTTGCAGGATATGGGTGTGGTTGTACAGCCCGGTGAGGCTGTCGCGCACCATGCGCGCCTTGAGGTTGCGCGCGCGGGCGGCGCGGTTGCGCACGGTGGTGATCAGGTGGCGCGGCTTGATCGGCTTGGTCAGGAAGTCGTCGCCGCCCTCGCTCATGGCGTCCAGCTGCTTGTCCAGGTCGTCTTCGGCCGACAGGTAGATGATCGGCACGCTGACATAACGGTCGTTATGGCGGATTACCTTGGCCAGTTCGGTGCCGGTACAGGCTGGCATGTACATGTCGAGAATGATCAGGTCCGGCTGGAAGTCGGCCAGTTCGGCCATCGCCTGGATCGGCTCGATCAGGGTCCGGGTGATGATCCCGGCGCTGTTGAGCAGGCGTTCGGTGTGCAGGGCCTGGGCGCGGGAGTCGTCGATGATCAGCACTTTATAGGGTTCATACTGGGCGACGCAGGTGAGGATTTCGATCTTCTCCAGCAGGCTCGAAGCCTCCAGGGTACCGGTGAGGAACTCCTGGCCGCCGGCGCGCACGGCGGCCAGGCGGGTCGGGGTGTCGGTTTCGTGGAGGCTGAAGAACAGCAGGGGCAGCTTCTGCTCCAGGCCTTCCTGGGCTTCGGCGGCCAGTTGCAGGCCCATGCCGTTGCCACAGAAATCGACGTCGATGACGATCGCCGCGGGCAGACGCTCGACCATCGAGGCGCGAAACGCGGCGATGCTGTCCAGGGACTGGGCGCTAAGGCCGAAGAATTCCAGCTGCTTGGCCAGGCGCTCGCCGCGATCGTGATCTTGCAGCATCACGTAGATCGGCTTGCGCAGGGGCGGCAGGAAGGTCTGTTCCAACTGGTCGCCATGGCGCAGGCCGGTGCGCGACAGGCGTTGCATCAGGCGGTTGAGGTCGGTGATCAGGCCGCTGCTCAGGCGCCCGCGGTTGGCGTCCACCGCTTCCAGCGAATCGCTGATGCTGCGCGCCAGTTGGGTATGTTCGGGTTGCTCGAAGCGTTCGGCGAAACGCAGCAGGCGCAGGTTGGCCTCGCTGAGTTCGGACATGTCGGCGGTCGACCATTCGCTGCGCTGCAGGCGCTGCCATATCTCGAGGATCTGACGAGCCTGGTGAATTACCCGCTGGGCAAAGTGGTGCTTGAGGCGCTCACGGCTGGGGTCTTCTGGCTCGGTCATATCCTGACTACTAGTTAGGGTGCATGCTGAGATCGACTGGTGGCTCTATGCTAGCACCTCTTATGGATTGTACGAGTGTCGTACGTCAACAATCTGCAAAGCGACCTTATTCAGTTCCCGACCGACTGGTCGCATAGGTTCTGAACTGTGCTTCATTTATAGTGGCCGCTCGATATGCACCCGGCATGTGGCGTCTTGCGCGGTGGATGATTTTTAATCCGCTCGGTTCGAGGCACGATGGAGCAGGGTTGTGGTCGAACCGATGAACCCAAGTGATTGAAAGGATATAGCCATGCTGGACTGGAAGAACCGCGCGGGCAGCGCGCCGGATCGTGCTGCCGAACCCAAGTCGGCGACACGCAGCTACTTTGGTGGCCTGCTGTTCAGCCGCGCCCTGGGCACCCTGCTGGTCCTGTACCTGCTGGTGGCCGGTGCCCTGGGCTGGTACTGGAGCCAGGAACCGTCGCTGTTCCCGGTCCAGCAAGGCGCGCAGGTTGCCGCCGAGAAGGAAGGCAAGCAGATGGTCGTGGGCTACACCACGGTGGAAACCCTCAAGACCGTGGCCGGCACCCTGCTGAACAAGCCGGGTGGCTATATCTCCAACGACCGTTTCCCGCCGGGCCTGTGGATGGACAACATGCCGAGCTGGGAATACGGCGTGCTGGTGCAGGTCCGCGACCTGACCCGCGCCTTGCGCAAGGACTTCGCCCGCTCCCAGTCGCAGTCCGCCGAGGACGCCGACCTGGCCAAGGCCGAGCCACGCTTCAACTTCGACAACAAGAGCTGGGTGCTGCCGTCCAGCGAGTCCGAGTACCAGGAAGGCATCAATTCCCTGAGCCGCTACCAGGCACGCCTGTCCGACCCGGAGCAGAAGAGCGCGCTGTTCTATGCCCGTGCCGACAACCTGAACAACTGGCTGGGTGACGTCGGGACCCGCCTGGGTTCGCTGTCCCAGCGCCTGTCGGCCAGCGTCGGCCGGGTCAAGCTCAACACCGCGCTGAAAACCGAAGTCCCGGCGCCGGGCCAGTCGCCGCAGGTCGACGAAGAGGTGGTGGAAACCCCTTGGATGCAGATCGACAACGTGTTCTACGAAGCGCGCGGCCAGGCCTGGGCCCTGTCGCACCTGCTGCGCGCCATCGAGGTCGACTTCGCCGACGTACTGGCCAAGAAGAACGCCACCGTCAGCGTGCGTCAGATCATCCGTGAACTGGAGGCGTCCCAGGAAACGCTGTGGAGCCCGATGATTCTCAACGGCAGCGGCTTTGGCGTGCTGGCTAACCACTCGCTGGTCATGGCCAACTATATTTCCCGGGCCAACGCGGCGGTCATCGACTTGCGTCAATTGCTCAACCAGGGTTGATTCATGGTGGTTACCTCCAATGAGGCCGCGCATCGCGCGGCCTCCGATGCCGAACAAGTCGCCTGGGTCGATGGCGAAGACCAGTTGCTGGGCGCGCTGGCCCGCTCGGAGTTGCGCGAGCGTGGCCTGATCGGGCGCGGCACCTATATCCTGCTGTTCAATTCCGCCGGTGAGCTGTGCGTGCATCGGCGCACCCTGAGCAAGGCCCTCTATCCCGGTTACTGGGACGTGGCCGCGGGCGGCATGGTGCTGGCCACCGAGAGCTACGCCGAGTCGGCGGCCCGTGAGCTGGAGGAAGAACTGGGGGTGAGCGGGGTGGAGTTGACCGCCCACGACCACTTCTTTTTCGAAGACACCGGCAATCGCCTCTGGTGTTCGGCCTTTTCGGCAGTCTGGGACGGGCCTTTGCGCCTGCAGCCGGAAGAGGTGCTGGAAGCGCGCTTCATTTCGATCGACGAAGTGATGCGGGAAATCGCCGAAAAGCCCTATTGCCCGGACTCCCTGGCGGCCTTGCAGCGCTATCTGGCGCGGCGTCGTTAAAGTTGTATAAATTGGCGCGCTTAGGCTCTTAGCAAGTCGGCTTTTTGCCGTTACACTGCGCGACCTTTTTCAAGCTGAGCCGGCGCTGCCTTTACAAGCGCGGTCGGTCCAGTAGCGCTGCCCCTGCCTGAGTGGGGCTTCGCGGTCGATGGCACAGGCCATGTGCTTCGACCAGTCTTTGTCCTCCCAAGAGGATTGCCGGTGGCCAAAAAAGCCGCATCCTTCGCCGCCCTTGGTGGCCTGGTATTTTCCACCGACGCAGGTCGACATTGCCCGGACTGTAGCCAGCCGGTGGCAGCCTGCATCTGCAAACAAACCGTTATCCCTGCCGGCGACGGCATTGCTCGCGTGCGCCGCGAAAGCAAGGGCCGCGGCGGCAAGACGGTGACCACCATCACCGGCGTGCCGTTGGCCGAAGACGCGCTCAAGGAGCTGGCGACCACGTTGAAGAAACGTTGTGGCACAGGTGGCGCGTTGAAAGACGGCGTCATCGAGATCCAGGGCGATCATGTCGAGCTACTCTTGGCAGAGCTGATCAAGCACGGTTTCAAGGCGAAGAAGTCCGGCGGCTAGCAGCCTCTGTGAAAACCACCCCCGACTTGATGCAGCCCTGATCGATTCAGGTTTGCCGTCGTCTTCATGGTTTTCACAGAGCCTGTTCATGACCGGTTTCTAAACTCAGCGCTGTAACCGAGGTCTACGTCCTCGTTGCAGGCTAATCGTCATTTTCATTCTTTAGACTGCGCCAGCCCCGGACCGGGGTGGCGCTCTATGACTTCTTTATAGGGGACTTCGATGTCCGTACGACGCACACGCAAAGACGATGGCAGCCAATGGACAGTTGCGGACAGCCGCAGTGTTTATGGGATTCGCCATTGGGGGGCCGGGTATTTCGCGATCAATGACGCCGGTCGCGTCGAAGTTCGTCCGAACGGCCCGAACAGTTCGCCTATCGACCTGTTCGAACAAGTCGAGGAGCTGCGCAAGAGCGGCTTGTCCCTGCCGCTGCTGGTGCGCTTCCCGGATATCCTGCAGGACCGCGTGCGCCAGCTGACCGGTGCCTTCGACGCCAACATCGAGCGCCTGGAATACCAGAGCAAGTACACCGCGCTGTACCCGATCAAGGTCAACCAGCAGGAAGCGGTGATCGAGAACATCATCGCCACCCAGAACGTCTCCATCGGCCTGGAAGCCGGCTCCAAGCCCGAGCTGCTGGCGGTGCTGGCGCTGGCGCCGAAAGGCGGGACCATCGTCTGCAACGGTTACAAGGACCGTGAGTTCATCCGCCTGGCGCTGATGGGCCAGAAGCTGGGCCACAACGTGTTCATCGTGATCGAGAAGGAGTCCGAAGTCGCCCTGGTGATCGAAGAGGCCGCCACGCTCAAGGTCAAGCCGCAGGTCGGCCTGCGTGTGCGCCTGTCGTCCCTGGCATCGAGCAAGTGGGCCGACACCGGCGGCGAGAAATCCAAGTTCGGCCTGTCGGCGGCGCAGCTGCTGTCGGTGGTCGAGCGTTTCCGCAGCGCCGGCCTGGACCAGGGCATCCGCCTGCTGCACTTCCACATGGGTTCGCAGATCGCCAACCTGGCGGACTACCAGCACGGTTTCAAGGAAGCCATCCGTTACTACGGCGAGCTGCGCAACCTCGGCCTGCCGGTGGATCACATCGACGTCGGCGGCGGCCTGGGCGTGGACTACGACGGTACTCACTCGCGCAACGCCAGTTCGATCAACTACGACATGGACGACTACGCCGGTGTCGTGGTCGGCATGCTCAAGGAATTCTGCGACGCGCAAAGCCTGCCGCATCCGCACATCTTCTCCGAGAGCGGTCGTTCGCTGACCGCGCACCACGCCATGCTGGTGGTGCAGGTGACCGACGTCGAGAAACACAACGACGACGTGCCGCTGATCGAGAACAAGGAAAGCCTGCCGGAAACCGTGCAATGGCTGGTCGACCTGCTGGGCCCGACCGACATCGAGATGGTCACCGAAACCTACTGGCGCGCCACCCACTACATGAGCGACGTGGCCGCCCAGTACGCCGACGGCAAGCTGACCCTGGCCGAAAAAGCCCTGGCCGAGCAGTGCTACTTCGCCGTGTGCCGGCGCCTGCACAACTCGCTGAAGGCGCGCCAGCGCTCGCACCGCCAGGTGCTGGACGAACTCAACGACAAGCTGGCCGACAAGTACATCTGCAACTTCTCGGTGTTCCAGAGCCTGCCGGACACCTGGGCCATCGACCAGGTCCTGCCGATCATCCCGCTGCATCGCCTGGACGAAGAGCCGCTGCGCCGCGCGGTGCTGCAAGACCTGACCTGCGACTCCGACGGCAAGATCAACCAGTACGTCGACGAGCAGAGCATCGAGACCAGCCTGCCGGTGCATGGTTTGAAAGAGGGTGAGGACTATCTGCTGGGCGTGTTCCTGGTCGGTGCCTACCAGGAGATCCTCGGCGACATGCACAACCTGTTCGGCGATACCGACTCGGTGAACATCTACCAGAACCCGAACGGCACCGTGTACCACGCCGGCATCGAGACCCACGACACCATCGAAGACATGCTGCGCTACGTGCACTTGTCGCCGGAAGAGCTGATGACGCACTACCGCGACAAGGTGGCCAGCGCGAAGATCAGCGCCAGCGAGCGTACCCAGTTCCTCGACGCCCTGCGTCTGGGCCTGACCCGCTCGTCGTACCTGTCTTCCTGATAGGTCGACCGTTCGAAAAAAACCACCGCTTGCGGTGGTTTTTTTATGCTCGCCGGAAGGCTCAGCGGGCCGGAGCGAACCAGCCGTCGTGCCGGCGCAGCCCCAGGGCGAAGGCCAGCAGGGTCAGGCTGCGCACCAGCATGAACAGCAGGAAGGTCAGCCACAGGCCGTGGTTGCCCAGGCCCTGCAAGGCCCAGGCGCAGGGCAGGGTGATGAGCACACTGAGCAGCATGCCGTTGCGCATTTCCCGGGCGCGGGTGGCGCCGATGAACAGGCCGTCCAGCAGGTAGCTCCAGACCGCGATCAGCGGCAGGGCGGCGAGGTAAGGCAGGTAGATGAAGGCGGTCTGGCGCACTTCGGCGATATCGGTCTGCATCTCGATGAACAGGTGCCCGGCGCACAGGAACAGCACGGCAAAGCCGAGGCTGGCCAGCAGCGACCAGCCGCCGGCCACCACCAGCGAACGGCGCAGAGCCAGGCGATCGCGGGCGCCGATGGCGTGGCCGCACAGGGCCTCCACCGCATGGGCCAGGCCGTCCAGGGCGTGGGCGGTCAGCAGCAGGCCGTTGAGCAACAGGGCGTTGGCGGCCACGGTGGCGTCCCCCAGGCGCGCGCCTTGCACGGTGATCAGGAAGAACACCGATTGCAGGGCCAGGCTGCGAATGAAGATGTCACGGTTGACCGCCAGCAGCGGTCGCCAGCTGGCCCAGCGCTGCAACGCCGCCCAGGCAATCCGCCCCGGATAGGCGCGCAGGGCCGGGCGGGTCATGGCCAGGCCGATCAGCGCGCCGGTCCACTCGGCGATCACCGAGGCCCTGGCCGAGCCGGCCACGCCCCAGTCCAGGCCCAGCACGAACCACAGGTTGAGGGCGATGTTGATCAGGTTGGTGCTCAGCAGGATCGCCAGCGGCGCGCGGGCGTTCTGGGTGCCGAGGAACCAGCCGACCAGGGCCATGCTGGCCAGCGCCGCCGGCAGCCCGAGCAGGCGGGTATGGAAGAAGGTCCGGGTCATTTCGTCCAGCTCGGCCGAAGGCTGCATCAACTGCAAGGCCGCGCCGCTCAGCGGCACGCCTATGGCGCCCAGCAGCAAGGCCAGCCCCATGGCCAGCAGCAGGCCTTGCACCAGGATCTGCCGCAGCGCCGCACCGTCGGCGCGCCCGGCGGCCTGGGCGGCAAAGCCGGTGGCGCCCATGCGCAGAAAACCCATGGCCCAGGCCAGGAAGGTATAGAGGCTGGCGCCGACCGCCACCGCGCCGAGCTGGTGGGCGTGGGGCAGATGGCCGATGACGGTGCTGTCGACCAGCGCCACCAGCGGCACGGAAATATTGGAAAGAATCATCGGCGCGGCCAGCGCCCACACCCGACCATGGGTCGGACGGTGGCGCCAGGCAGAAATCAGGCTGGACATGCAGGCTCCTTGCGAGAGCCGGCATTGTAGCTGCTTGCCCGGCCGGCCATGCCACCCCAATCACGCCGCAAATCCTGTAGGAGCGAAGCTTGCTCGCGATTGGCGTCGGCATGTTCACTCATGTTCTTCCGGGTCTGCTCAGGCAGCGCAAGCGCCGCTTCGCGGCTGATCGCGAGCAAGCTTCGCTCCTACAAAGAAGCTGCGGGTGATGGGCCCTCTATCGATCAATGTGCGCTGCGCCACAGCCAGCCAGACGGCGGTGAGATATAGTTCAACCCTTCGATACTCCTGCCAATGAGTGCCCCATGCTTAACAAAGGATTGTTCCTGGCCTGTGCGCTGGCCTTGCTGAGCGCTTGCGATTCCTCGACCTCCGACAAGGCGGCGACCACTTCGGCTCCGACAGCGGCGGTGCCCGCGGCCAAGGCTCGGCCCGTGCAGGATGTCGCTGTCCTCAAGCAACGCTACGCCGGTCGCGAGTTGAGCGTGGTGGACGTGTCCGAGGTGCAGCTCGACGGGGCCAGCACGCTGTCGGTGAGTTTCTCGGTGCCCCTGGACCCGCAGCAGAAGTTCGCCGACAAGCTGCATCTGGTGGACAGCAAGAGCGGCAAGGTCGACGGCGCCTGGGAGCTGTCGGACAACTTCATGGAACTGCGCCTGCGCCACCTGGAGCCGCAGCGCAAACTGGTGCTGACCGTCGACGCCGGGCTGCGCGGAGTGAACGACGCGACCCTGGCCGCCGAATACGTCAGCCGCCTGGAAACCCGCGACCTGCAAGCCACGGTTGGTTTCGCCAGCCGCGGCACCCTGTTGCCGACCCGTCTCGCCGAGGGCCTGCCGGTGATCGCGCTGAACGTCGACAAGGTCGATGTCGAATTCTTCCGCATCAAGCCTGAGTCGCTGCCGGTGTTCCTCGCCCAGTGGGGGCGCAATAACAGCCTGCACAGTTACGAGTCCCGCGAACTGCTGCCGATGGCCGACCTGGTGTATGGCGGCCGCTTCGACCTCAACCCGGCGCGCAATACCCGGGAAACCCTGCTGCTGCCGATCGCCGGGCTCAAGCCGCTGCAACAGCCGGGCGTGTACCTGGCGGTGATGCGCGCCTCGGGCACCTACAACTATTCGCAACCGGCGACCCTGTTCACCCTCAGCGACATCGGCCTGTCGGTGCACCGTTACCAGAACCACCTGGATGTCTTTACCCAGGCCCTGGAAGGCGGCAAGGCGCTGGACGGCGTCAGCCTGGAACTGCTGGACGGCGAAGGCCGCGTGCTCGGCCAGGGCAAGACCGAGAAGGGTGGCCATGCCGAGCTGCCGCTGCCGAAGAAAGCCGAAGTGCTGCTGGCCCACCAGGGCGAGCAGACCAGCCTGCTGCGCTTGAACGGCTCCGCCCTGGACCTGGCCGAATTCAATATCGGCGGCCCACAGCCCCATCCGTTGCAGTTCTTCGTGTTCGGCCCCCGCGACCTGTATCGCCCCGGCGAAACCGTGCTGCTCAACGCGCTGCTGCGGGACAAGGATGGCAATGCGGTCAAGCCGCAGCCGGTAAGCGTCGAAGTACGCCGGCCGGATGAGCAGGTCAGCCGCAAGTTCGTTTGGGACGCCGATGCCTCGGGGCTGTATCAGTACCAACTGCAACTGGCCGGCGAAGCGCCGACCGGGCGCTGGCAGCTGGTGTTCGACCTCGGCGACGGCAAGCCGCAGCTGTACGAATTTCTCGTGGAAGATTTCCTGCCCGAGCGCCTGGCGCTGGAACTCAAGGGCAGCGACACACCGCTCAAGCCGGACGAGGCCGTCGAGATCAGCGTCAACGGTCGTTACCTGTATGGCGCCCCGGCCGCCGGCAATCGCCTGAGCGGCCAGCTTTACGTGCGGCCGCTGCGCGAGGCGGTCAAGGCCTTGCCGGGCTACCAGTTCGGCTCGATCACCGAAGAAGAGCTGAGCCAGGACCTGGAGATCGAGGAGTCGACGCTGGATGAAAACGGCGAAGAAGTGATCGCCCTGGAAAGCAAATGGGCCGGGGCCCGTTCGCCGCTGCAACTGATCGTCCAGGGCAGCCTGCAGGAATCGGGCGGTCGCCCGATCACCCGGCGGGTGGTGCTGCCGGTGTGGCCGGCGGACCGGTTGCCGGGGCTGCGGGCGCTGTTCGACGGCACGGAAACCGACGGCGATGGCCCGGTCGAATTCGAACTGCTGGTGGCCAACAATGAAGGCCAGAAGCTGGCTGCGGACAACCTCAAGGTGCGCCTGGTGCGCGAGCGCCGCGACTACTACTGGAACTATTCGGAAAGCGATGGCTGGAGTTATCACTTCAACGAGAAATTCCTCACCCAGGACGAACAGACCCTGAGCATCAAGGCTGGCGATACCGCGAAGGTCAGCTTCCCCGTGGAGTGGGGCCCTTATCGCGTCGAGGTCGAGGATCCGCAGACCGGGCTGGTCAGCAGCCTGCGTTTCTGGGCCGGCTACCGCTCCCAGGACAACGCCGAAGGCGGCGCGGTGCGCCCCGACCAGGTCAAGCTGGCGCTGGACAAACCGCTGTATGGCGACGGCGACACCGCCAACGTCACGGTGACCCCGCCGGCCGCCGGCAAGGGTTACCTGCTGGTGGAGTCCAGTGACGGTCCGCTGTGGTGGCAGGAAATCGACGTGCCGGCCGAGGGCAAGAGCTATGCGATCAAGCTCGATCCGAAGTGGGCGCGCCACGACCTGTACGTCAGTGCGCTGGTCATCCGCCCCGGCGAGCGCAAGGCCAACATCACCCCCAAACGCGCGGTGGGCGTATTGCACCTGCCGCTGGATCGCACCCAGCGCAAGCTCGGCCTGACCCTGACTGCGCCGGAAAAAATGCGCCCCAAGCAACCGCTCAAGGTGAAGATCCAGGCGAAGAACGCCGATGGCAGTGTGCCGAAAGAGGCTCATGTGCTGCTGGCGGCGGTGGACGTGGGCATCCTCAACATCACCGAATACCCGACCCCAGACCCGTACTCCAGCCTGTTCGGGCGCAAGGCCTATGGCGCCGACCAGCTGGATATCTACGGGCAGTTGATCGAGGCCGGCCAGGGCCGCCTGGCCAGCCTGGCCTTCGGTGGTGACGCGGCGCTGGCCAAGGGCGGCAAGCGTCCGGACACCAGCGTCACCATCGTCGCCCTGCAAAGCGCGCCGGTGACCCTCAACGAACAGGGTGAAGGCGAAGTCAGCGTCGATATCCCCGACTTCAACGGCGAGCTGCGCCTGATGGCCCAGGCCTGGACCGACGAGCGCTACGGCATGGCCGAAGGCAAGACGGTGATCGCCGCGCCGCTGATCGCCGAGCTGTCGGCGCCGCGTTTCCTCGCCGGCGGCGACCAGACTACCCTGGCGCTGGACCTGTCCAACCTCTCGGGCAAGGCGCAGAAACTCGATGTGCAACTGAGCGCCGAAGGGCAGCTGGCGCTGGTCAACGAGACCCACCGGAGCGTGCAACTGACCCAGGGCCAGCGCACCACGCTGCGTATCCCGGTGCGGGCGCTGGGCGGCTTCGGCCAGGGCAAGGTCAAGGTGCTGGTCAATGGCCTGGATCTTCCCGGCGAGAGCCTGCCGCCGTTCAGCCGCGAATGGACCCTGGGGGTGCGACCGGCCTATCCGGCGTTGCTCAGGCATTACCGCGCGGTGCTCAAGGATCAGCCGTGGAGCCTGCCGGAAGGCGAGCTGGCGGCGTTCGAACCGGCCGGGCGCGAAGCGCTGCTGAGCCTGTCGAGCCGGCCGCCGTTGAACCTCGGCGAGCAGATCCGCGCACTCAAGGCCTACCCCTACGGTTGCCTGGAGCAGACCACCAGCGGCCTGTACCCGGCGCTGTACGCCGATGCCGTCAGCCTGAAACGCCTGGGCCTGGAAGGCGAGCCGGATGCCGAGCGCAAGCGCAAGATCGAGCTGGGCATCGAACGCCTGCTGGGCATGCAGCGCTATAACGGCAGCTTCGGCCTGTGGGGCGCAGACGGCGAAGAGGAATACTGGCTGACCGCCTACGTCACCGACTTCCTGCTGCGGGCCCGCGACCAGGGCTTCGCGGTGCCGGCCGAGGCGCTGAAGAAGGCCAACGAACGCCTGCTGCGTTACCTGCAGGAGCGCAACCTGATCGAGGTCAACTACAGCGAAAATGCCGAGCACACGCGCTTTGCCGTGCAGGCCTACGCCGGGCTGGTATTGGCGCGCAGTCAACAGGCGCCGCTGGGCGCGCTGCGCAGCCTGTTCGAACGGCGCACCGATGCCCGCTCCGGCCTGCCGCTGGTGCAACTGGCCATCGCCCTGCAGAAAATGGGCGACCAGCCACGGGCCGAGCAGGCCTTGACCGCCGGCCTTGCGGCCTCGCGCAACAGCAAGGACTGGCTGGCCGACTATGGCAGCCCGCTACGGGATCAGGCGCTGATCCTGGCGCTGCTGGAAGAGAACGACCTGGCCGAGGGCAAGCGCGAGGAACGGCTGTTCGAGCTGTCCGACCAACTGGCGGCCAGCCCGTACCTGTCGACCCAAGAGCGCAACTCGCTGTTCCTCGCCGGCCGTGGCCTGCTGGGCAAGCCGGAAGCCAACTGGACTGCGCAACTGAGCAGTGGCGCCGAAAGTCGCGAGCTGAACAACGGCCAGCCGGGCCTGAAACTGCAAGGCGCATTGCTCGCGTCGCCGTTGTCGGTGCGCAATCAAGGCAGCGAGCCGGTGTACCAGCAACTGACCATTTCCGGTTATCCACAGCATGCGCCGCCGGCCGGTGGCGAGAACCTGAGCATTCGTCGCGAATACCTGGGAATGAACGGCCAGCCGCTGGACCTGCGGGCCCTGGGCAGTGGCGACCTGGTGCTGGTGCATCTGGCTGTCAGCGCCAAGCAGCGGGTGCCGGATGCGCTGGTGGTGGACCTGCTGCCGGCCGGCCTGGAACTGGAAAACCAGAACCTGGCGCAGAGCGCTGCCAGCCTGGAAAACGCCAGCAGCCAGGTCAAGGAATGGCGTGAGTCGATGCAGAACGCCAGCCTCAAGCACCAGGAGTTCCGCGATGACCGCTACGTGGCGGCGCTGAACCTGGACGGCTACGACAGCGTCACGCACCTGCTGTACCTGGCACGCGCGGTCACGCCCGGCACCTATCGTGTGCCGCCGCCGCAAGTGGAGTCGATGTACCGGCCGAACTGGCAGGCCGTGGGTGAAACCCTGCCGGAGATGGTGATCAAGGGGCGTTGAGAAGGGGATTGCGGCAAGCTCGCCCCGCCAGGCGCGAGCTTGCCGGCGATCAACTGTCGGGCGGTCAGTGCACCACCCAGCTCAGCAGCCACAGCCCCAGCAGCAGCCAGATGATGCCCATGACGATCGAGGCGCGCATGAAGGCGCGGACCGCCGAGTACAGCAGCATCAGCCCGACGATCAGGGTGATGATGCTGATGATCGAAGTGTCCATGCCCAGCGCCCGCGACAGGCCGTCGATAAAGTTGCCGCCGGCGTTCGTCAGGGCGTTGAACAGACCGCTGAGGCCATCGACGATAAACCGTATGACCGAGCCCAGCGCCTGGCCGAGCCATTCAAAAAAGCTTTCTACCTGCATGCGTGCATCCTGATGAAAAAGTTGGCGTGCTTGCCAGACCTGAGCCTTTGGCCATCAATCGCGCTGGCGAGTTCCGTTCCAAGCATAGAGGTTCGCGGGTTTGATTTTTCGATTAGTTGTATCGCGCCTGCGCAGTTTCTGGTGGCGAATATCCGGCCAGGCAAAGTCGCCCGGCTTGCCATCGGCGCAACCGGGCGGCCGCCGTGGCTGGCGAGTCCTGCGGATGGTGCTGGGCGGCCTGTTGCTGCTGTGGGCCGGGCTCTGGCTGGCCGACCGCATCTGGCCGCTGCCGCTGCCCAAGGATGACCTGGCGCGGGTGGTGCTGGCCGAGGATGGCACGCCACTGTGGCGCTTCGCCGATGCCAATGGGGTCTGGCGTTATCCGGTGCGCACCGATGAAGTCTCGCCCTATTACCTGGACGCGCTGCTGACCTACGAAGACCGCTGGTTCTACAGCCATCCCGGGGTCAACCCGATGGCGCTGGTGCGCGCTGCCTGGCAGAACCTCACCGGCGGGCGGGTGTTGTCCGGCGGCAGCACCCTGTCGATGCAGGTGGCGCGCTTGCTCGATCCGCACTCGCGAACCTGGCACGGCAAGCTGCGCCAGCTGTGGCGCACCGCGCAGCTGGAATGGCACCTGAGCAAGCAGCAGATCCTCACGCTCTACCTCAACCGCGCGCCATTCGGCGGCACCCTGCAAGGGGTGGCCGCGGCCAGCTGGGCTTACCTGGGCAAGTCGCCGCAGCACCTGACCCACGCCGAGGCCGCGCTGCTGGCGGTGCTGCCCCAGGCGCCGAGCCGGCTGCGCCCGGACCGGCATGCCGCGCGGGCACAGGCGGCCCGGGACAAGGTGCTGCAGCGCCTGGCGCAGTTCCAGGTCTGGCCGCAGTCGGCGGTGGATGAAGCGTTGCAGGAACCCCTGTTGCTGGCGCCACGGTTGGAGCCGAGCCTGGCGCCCTTGCTGGCGCGCCGGCTGAACCGTCCGGACAGCCCGCCGCTGATCCGCACCACCCTGGACGCCAACCTGCAACGCCGCCTGGAAGACCTGCTGCTGGGCTGGCGCGCACGCCTGCCGGAACACACCTCGGCGGCGATCCTGGTGGTCGAGGCGCAGAGCATGGCCGTGCGCGCCTACCTGGGTTCGGTGGATATCAACGATGCGCGGCGCTTCGGCCATGTGGACATGATCAGCGCCATGCGCTCGCCGGGTTCGACCCTCAAGCCCTTCCTCTATGGCATGGCGCTGGATGCCGGGTTGATCCATTCCGAATCGCTGCTGCAAGACGTGCCGCGGCGTTATGGCGACTACCGGCCGGGCAACTTTTCCATGGGCTTCAGCGGCGCGGTGTCGGCCAGCACGGCCCTGGCCACTTCGCTGAACCTGCCCGCGGTGCAACTGTTGGAAGCCTACGGACCGAAACGGTTTGCCGCCGAGATGCGCATCGGCGGCATGCCCCTGACCCTGCCGGCGCTGGCGGAACCGAACCTGGCGCTGATTCTCGGCGGCGCCGGCAGCCGCCTGGAGGACCTGGTCAGCGGCTACAGCGCCTTCGCCCGTGGCGGCAAGAGCGCCAGCCTCCGCCTGCAACCGGACGATGAGTTGCGCGAGCGGCCCTTGCTGTCCCCCGGTTCGGCGTGGATCGTGCGGCGCATTCTCAGCGGCCAGGCGCGCCCGGACCGCGACCCGCGGGCCGAACTGGTGCAGCGCCCGGTGCTGGCCTGGAAGACCGGCACCAGTTATGGCTTTCGCGACGCCTGGGCGATCGGCGTCGGGCCGCGCTACCTGATCGGCATCTGGATCGGCCGCCCGGACGGCACCCCGGTGCCGGGCCAGTTCGGCCTGGCCTCGGCGGCGCCCTTGATGCTGCAAGTGCACGATGTGCTGATCAACCGCGACAGCCAGCGCGGTATCGGCGCGCCGGTACAGCCGGTGCCGATGAGTGTCGGGGTGGCGGCGATCTGTTGGCCGCTGGGCCAGCCCATGAGCCGCAGCGATCCGAACTGCCGCCGCCAGCGTTTCGCTTGGACCCTGGACGGCACCACGCCGCCGACCTTGCAGGCGGCGGATCAACCCTTGGGTGTCGGCCTGCTGGAAAAAGTCTGGGTCAATGCCAAGGGCCTGCGGGTCGACGCCAAGTGCCCGGGGGCGCAGGCGCGGGATATCGCGCTGTGGCCGGCGCCGCTGGAGCCCTGGCTGCCGCGCATCGAACGGCGTGAAGCGCGCCTGCCGGCCAACGACCCGGATTGCCCGGGGCCGGCGCTGGCGGCAGCGGCGCCTTTGTCCATCGTCGGCGTGCGCGAGGGCGATCGGTTGCGTCGCCCGGCGGCCAGCCAGGAACTGCTGCGGCTCAAGCTGTCGGCCCTGGGCGGCAGCGGCCGGCGCTGGTGGTTCGTCAACGGCGAGCCGCTGGGCGAGAGTGCCAACCAGGACAGTATCAACGCCAGCTTCGAACGCTTGGGGCCTTATCAACTGAGCGTGCTGGACGAAGGCGGGCAGACGGCGCGGGTCGAGTTCAGCGTTATCGATTGAGGGGATGGTGCGGGCCTTGCCTTCATTCGCCATCCCCCCGAAGCTATACGCCTTCAGGAGACCCCGATGAACCTAGACGAACTGACCCAACGCCTGCACGCCATTCGCGACCGCAATGACTGGCGGCCATTTCACAGCCCGAAGAACCTCGCCATGGCCGCCAGCGTGGAGATGGCCGAGCTGGTGGAAATCTTCCAGTGGCTGAGCGAAGACCAGTCGCGGCAACTGCCGGCGGACAAGCAGGCCCACGCCGGCCAGGAAGTCGGTGACATCGTGCTGTACCTGTTGCTGCTGTGCAGCGAGCTGGGCCTGGACCTGGAGCAGGTGGTGCGCAGCAAGCTGGCCGACAGCGAACGGCGGTTCAGCTGATGAGCGATCGTCATTTCGACCAGCTGGCGACCCGTTTCGCCCAAAAGATCTACGGCGGCGCCAAGGGCGCGATCCGCCTGGCGGTGCTCCAGGCCGACCTGGCCGAAGCCTTGCCGGACCGGCCGCTGCGAGTGCTGGATATCGGCGCCGGGCTGGGGCACATGTCGTTGTGGCTGGCCCAGCGTGGCCACCAGGTGACCCTGGCCGAACCGGCCGAGCCGATGCTCGAAGGCGCCCGCCAGCGCTTCGCCGAGGCCGGCCAGCAGGCGACCTTTATCCAGGCGCCCTGGCAGGACCTGCTGGGCCAGCTCACCGAACCCTACGACCTGGTGCTGTGCCATGCGGTGCTGGAATGGCTGGCCGAGCCCCACGCGATCCTGCCGGTGCTGCATCAACTGACCACTCAGGACGGCTGGCTGTCGCTGGCCTTCTACAACCGCGATGCGCTGATCTATCGCAACCTGCTCAAGGGCCACTTTCGCAAGATGCGCAAGAACGACATGGCCGGCGAGAAGCAGAGCCTGACCCCGCAACAGCCCCTCGATCCACGGGAGCTGGCGGCGCAACTCGACGGCGTGTGGCAGGTCGAAACCCAGAGCGGGGTACGGGTTTTCCACGACTACATGCCGGTGGAATTCCAGGCCCGCGCCGAGTTGCTGGATCTGTTGGAAATGGAATTGGCCTATCGTCGTCACCCAAGCTTTGCCGGGCTTGGGCGTTACCTGCACTGGATTTGCCGTCCGGTCTGAGCGGAGCCCGAAATGAAACGCCACGCTGGTTTGCTTGTGATGTCCCTGGGGCTGGCGGCCTGCCAGAGCCCCAATCCCTATGTCGCCAGTTCCAATCCGTTGCCGCCGGCGCCCCCGCAGGCGGCCGGCACCTTCGACCGCAGCGCCTATCCGGCGCCCCAGCGCGACTATGGCCGCTATCGCAGCTGGGCCTGGCGCGACGGGCGCCTGCCCAACGGCTCGGCCTGGGCCGATTCGGCGCAGGTCGCCGAGGCGGTCAGCAATGCCCTCGACCAGCGCGGCCTGCGCCCGCTGCACGACAACCGCCCGGCGGACCTGTGGGTCAGCGCCGACCTGCACCTGGAAAAGCGCCTGCGCCAGGTGCAGGACGACTACGGCTACGGTTACGGAGGTTATGGCTACAACCGCTACGGCCCCGGCTACGGCATGTACAACACAGTGCCGGTGGTGCGTACCTACGAGGTGGAAGTCGTGGTGGTGCGGGTCAACCTGTTCGACGGCGGCAGTGGCCAGCCGGTGTGGAGCGCCAGCGCGGAAACCTCGAGCCAGGGCAGCCTGAGCGAGCGCGCCGATGCGTTGCGCGAGGCTGTGGAAAAGGCCATGGCGGCGTATCCTCCTAGTTAGGCTCCGTACGAAGCTGCGCGATGGGCTGGGTTGAAAACAGGCTTCGCTCGCCAACTTTCGTACAGACCTAGCGACATCCCTTCAGGTGCATTTGCTCTTCTGGAGACACATCATGTTCCGCCCTCTTGCTTTACTGGCCCTGGCCGCGCTGCTCAGCGCCTGCGCCGCCAACCAGGTCAACCATGACTTCGACGCCAGTCGCGACTTCGCTGCCTATCGCAGCTGGAGCTTCAAGGAACCCGCCCTGCAATACCGCCCCGACGATCCGCGGATCAAGAGCGACCTGACCGAACAGCGCATCCGCCAGGCGGTCAGCGACCAACTGGACCAGCGCGGCCTGCGTCCGGCCGCGGCGGGCAAAAAGGCTGATCTCAACGTCCAGACTTACCTGATCGTCGAGAACCGCCAGCAGCAGGTCACCACCAATTACGGCGGCGGCTGGGGTGGCCCGTGGAACGGCTACTGGGGCGCGCCGATGTACAACGAAACCCGCAACATCACCTACAAGGTCGCCACCATCCAGATCGACCTGCTCGATGGCAAGGACGGCAAGCTGGTGTGGCGCGGCAGCGACGAGCAGATACTCAGCAGCACGCCGAACCCCGCCGATCGCAGCACGGCGATCAGGGAGACCGTCGGCCGGATCCTGGCGAACTATCCGCCCAGGTAAGTCGCGGCATTCCACCGCGGCCACTTCCCAAACACAGCGCTGGCAGGTCGCCAGCGTTGTGTTGCAGCCTTGACTACACTCCTTTCACCCAGCGGAGGTTGCGCCCGGCGGTGCGCCGGCAAAGGAGTGCTCCATGTTTTCCCGCACGCAGTTTTCCGGACCGGCTCGGCAGCGTGGCGCTATTGGTCTGATAGGGGCGTTGGCGTTGGGCACGGCGGTGTTGTGCACGCTGGTGGTGGTCGACAGCGGGCGCCTGTACCTGGATCAGCGCGAGTTGCAGCGAGTGGCCGATAACGCCGCCTTGGAGGCGGTGGCGCGGGGCGGTAATTGCCAGGCGGGGGGCAGCGCTGATAGGTATGCGAAAGAAAGCGCGGCGCGCAACGGCTTTGCGGTGGGAGACGACAGGCCGCTGACCGCCACCTGCGGCTCACTACGGACCGGTGCCGACAACCTGCGCACCTTCAGCCCCAATGCCAGCCAGGCCAGCGCCATCCGGGTGGTGGTCAGTGAGAGGGTGCCCACCAGCATTGCCCTCGGTGTAACCAATCTGTTTTCCGATATCCCCCTCAGTACCGACACACGGCTTAGCGCCATGGCTGTTGCTGCGGCACCAACGCCCAGTGTCGCTCAGTTGAGCATCCGGAGTACGTTGCTCACCGTAGATACAGCCGAGTCCAATCTCCTTAACGCCGTAGCCTCGGGTTTGCTCGGCGGAAATGTGAGCCTGAGTGCAGCCGGCTGGAACGGGCTATTGCAGAGCAATATCAACCTGCTCAAGTATCTGGATCAGTTGGCAATCAACCTCAATGTGACGGCCGGGGATTACAACCAACTAGTTGCAACCGACGCTACCGTGAGTCAGCTGATTCAAGCGGCAGCCACTGTTGTACAGGCCAACGGTGCCACTGCTGATGTACAGGCCAACGGTGTCACTGCTGATGTGTTAACGGCTTTAGCCAGTTTGCAGTTGGCAGCGACTGGCAGTAATCCAGTAAAGCTTGGGGACATTTTGCAGCTTCAAACCGGCACGGTCTCGACCGGACTGGATGCCAGCGTACAGCTGTTTCAGCTGATGCAGGCCTTTGTCGAACTGGCCAGCAGTAAGAGTGCAGTAGCGGCGACATTGCCGATCAGTGCACTGGGGCTGGCGGACGTGACGACAAAGATCAAGGTAATCGAGCCGCCCCGGTTGTCGGCTATCGGTGATCCGGAACTGGCCAAGGCCAGTCCGCGCGGCCCGGACCAGATTTATGTACGAACGGCGCAGGTGCGGGTCTTGGTCTCGGTGAACCTACCGGTACTATCGAGCGTATCCGGGTTGAGCAATGCGGTGCTTGGTCTGGTCGGAACCCTTACTCCGACCGTCAACAGCCTGCTGAGTCTTAATCTGGTCGATACCATCAATTCGCTGTCATGCCTGCTGGGCGCCGGTTGCCAGCAGTTATCTCCGCAGCTGCTACCTTCACCGCAAATCGACATTGTCCTGGAGGCTGGAGGCGCGGAATCCTATGTCACTGATTACAGTTGTCCGGTGTCGGGGTCTGGTACCAAGAGCCTGACGGCGCATACCTCTACTTCACTGGCGAATCTCAAGGTCGGCCAGATCGATGACCCGGCCAGTGCTTTTTCATCGTCGTCTTCGCCATCTGTGAAACCGTTGCCACTGGTGGATCTGGGAGTCTGGACTTGTCACAAGATTCTCGGTATCGGCAGCTGCGGCCCGGCCCGAACCGCATACGCCGCTGGTGGTCTCGCCATCATGACTTCCACCAGCGTGGTCCCTAGCACCCAGGACCTGGTCTTCTCCAGCAATACTGCCCCGTTTCCGATACCGGCGAACGTCAAGCTAGAGCCGAGTTTTCAAACGGTACAACCCACCACTAATGTGGTTGCCAGCCTGGCCAGTACATTGGCAGGAATCAGTCTGATCACCTACAAACCGCTCGGTGGTAATCCGCTGGGATCGGTTGTCATGGGAGTAGCGGGCCTGATCAGCGACGTCAGCACTATCCTGACGCCATTGATCACCGGCTTATTGAGTCCGCTGCTCGATCCGCTGCTGAACAAGCTGCTGACCAGTCTTGGGATCGATCTGATGAACGTAGAGGTTGGCGCCAACCTCACCTGCGGCCAGACCGGCCGGGCTTACCTGGTGCTCTGATCGCTCTGTACCAGCGGCAGTTCGATGCAGAAACAGGCGCCTGCGTCGGTGTTACTGACGCTCAGGCGCCCGCCCATGTTCTCGACTATGCCGTAGCTCACCGAGAGCCCGAGCCCGGTGCCCACGCCGACCGGCTTGGTGGTAAAGAAGGGTTCGAAGATGCGCCCCAGCAGGCGCGGGTCGATGCCACCGGCATTGTCTTCGACCAGCAGCCGCACCCGCTGCGCGTCATGCTCGGCGCGTATCGCGATCCAGGGCCGCAGGTCCGGATCCTGCTCGCGCCGGCCGAGCAGCGCGTCCCGGGCATTGACCAGCAGGTTGATCAAGACTTGCTCAAGCTGATCGACATGGCCGCGGACTTGCACCTTGAAGTCGATTGGTGCGATACGCAATTCCACGCCCTTGCCGCGCATGCCGTCGGCCAGCAGCGACAGGCAGCCTTCCACGGCCTGGGCCGGGTCGAAAGGTTGCTGTTCGATTTCCGAGCTGCGGCCAAACACCCGCATATGGTCCACCACCCGGCCGGCCCGCTGGACCTGGGCATCGATGCGCTTGAGCTTGTCCTGCAGGTAGTCGAGCTGCACGTCGCCGTTGTTCAGGCGCTTGAGCACGTTGACGATGGCCATGCGCATGACATTCAGCGGCTGGTTGATTTCATGGGCCAGCCCGGTGGCCATTTCACCCAGGGTGGCCATCTTCGCGCTTTGCATCAGTTGCAGCTGGGAGCGACGGACTTCGGTGTTGTCGCGGCCGACGGCCTGGATCTCCCGCAGGCGCCCTTGCGCGTCGAATACCCCGCGGTCGGACCAGACCCACCAGGCGTGTTCGCGCCCCGGCAGTTGCAGGTTGATTTCCGCGGTGCTGACCGGAAATTCCGGGGTCAGCTGGCGGATGCGTTGCACGAAGGCGGCGTGTTGTTCGGCGGACAGCCAGTCACCCAGGTTGGCCCCGGCCAGTTGTTCGGGCGGGCATTCCAGGTAGGTCGCCAGGGGCCGGTTGCCGAAGGTCAGGGTCAGGTCGGGCAGGTAGCGGCAGATCATCGCCGGGGAGTCTTCCACCAGGATCCGATAGCGCTCCTCGCTGAGTCGGATCTGCTCGGCGGCCAGGGTGGCGTCGGTGACGTCCAGCCACAGGCCGACGGCCTCGACCGGCATGCCCAGGTCGTCGCGCAGCAGCCTGGCCTCGTCGAGCACCCAGTGGTACTCGCCACGGCTGTCGAGCAGGCGGTAGCGGCTGCGCACCGCGCCTTCGCGCAGCAGTTGCCGGTTGCGCTCGAAGTAGCGGTCGCGGTCGTCGGCGTGCACCCGTTCCGCCAGGGCGCCGTCGTTGCAGTCGTTCAGGCTCCAGCCGAGCAGCGGCTGCAGGCTGTCGCTGAAAAACGTCGGCTGCAGCGCGCCCTCGACATAGCGCTGGACATAGATCACCGCCGGCGAATGGGCGATCAGGTTGTCCAGCCGGGCGTGGGCCGCGGCCGCCTGCTGTTCCTGATTCTTGATGTCGCTGATGTCCAGCATGAAGCCGACAAAACGCTGGTTCTGGCCAATACCCAGGGCCTGCCCCTGCAGGCGGTACCAGATGGCCGGCAACTGCGGGTCGGCCCGCTGCATGCGTACGCAGAGCAGCAGGGGTTTACCCTGTCGCAACTCCTGCAGGCGGCTGCTCAGCTCCTGGCGATCGGCGGGGTGGATCAGGGCCAGCCAGGCCTGCAGCGACAGGCGCCGGGTCTGGGGTTCCAGCAACAGGTTGAGGGCCAGCTGCGGCGCCAGCTGGATCTCGTTGTCCTGTGGATACAGCTCCCACCAACCGGTGCCGAGCAAACCTTGCAAGGCCTCCAGGCGCTCCAGCTGGTGATGGTGCTGTTGTTCGCGCAAGCGACCGAGCAAGGGCTCGGCCAGGGCGGCGCTCAATTGCAGCCAGTCCCGTTCGTTCAACTGCGGAGCCTGCTGGCGTACCGCGTAGAAACCGCAGAGCAGCCAGGCCGCGACGCCGTGATCGTCGCGAAAGGGCACGACAAAGCCTTCGCTGTTGCCGAACGCACGTTGCAGGCGCGGATGGTCGCCGAGGCCTTGGGTGAAGGTCAGCGACTGCGGGGCATTGCCGTTCAGGCTGTCCAGCCCGGTGCCCAGGACCTGGCCCTTGTGCCACAGCTGCGGTGCGTCGGGGGCCTGATACAGGCCATGGATGTACCAGCCCTGTTCCTGGTCGTCGAGCAGCGCCAGGGCGAGGCAGGGGATATGCCAGTGCTGGGCCACGGCATGGAGTTGCTCATGCAGCACCTCGGGCAGGCGGAAGAGGCTGCACAAGCGCAGTTGCTCGCTGATCTGCGCCGCGAACTGCTGGCAGTCCTGGCGTTGCTGCGCCTGCTGGCGCTCCAGCAGCAGGTCGCCGATATCCAGCAGGTGCAGGAGCCAGCCTTGGGTGGACGGTTGCACCCAGCCGCGCAGGTGCAGGGTTTGCCCGCCAGCACCATGGAAGTCCAGGTCGAGCACGTGTCCCTGCCAGTCGCCAGGAGTGCCTTCGACGCTCAGCGCGCTGTGCGCCAGCAGGTAATCCAGCAGCGACGCCGGTCCCTCGGCGGCCGGCGGCTGGGCCAGGGCGTGGCGCAGCGGGCCGGTCATTTGCAGCACCTGGGCGTTGTGGTCCAGATGCACCAGCAGGCCGACCCCAGGCGTGGCCAGGGGCGGTGCGGGAGGAAGCGCCTGGGGCGTGGTGCGGCCGAGAAAACGCCCGAGGAGTTTGTCGCCCGAGCTCAAAATTGCAGACTCGACTGAGCGCTGAGGTTCGCCGGCAGGGCGGGCACGCTGCCCATGCCCGGCAGCACCAGGAAGGGGATGACCTGCCTGAGCTTGTCGGTGGAGTAGTGGACCCGCACCGTGAGCAGGCCGCCGGCGTAAGTCACGGTGGCATCGCTGGCGCTGTTGGCGTCGAAGTTGAAGGCCTGCGGAATCCAGGTCAGTTGCTCGCGCAAGGTGTTCTTCGCACGTGCTATCAGGGCGGCGTCATAACCGGGCGTGGCGGGGTCCAGGGCGACGCTGCGCCGCACCGCTTCGGCAGTCGCCTTGTTGAAGGACTGCACCATCAACAGCGGCACGCTGTAGCTGACCAGGCCATAAAACACGGCGAAAAAAATGATGAAGACCATGGCGAACTCGATGGCCACGGCACCTTTTTGTTTTCCCGGCAGGTTCACTTTCACGGCGGCGTCTACCCTGACTGCTAGTGGGTCATGTCAGCATAGGATCATTCAGCCAGAAGGGATGTTTTTTAACCGATGCAGAACTGGATTCTCTTGGCTTGGCTGGGGCTGTGTGCGGTGCAGGATATCCGCCAGCGTCATCTCGCCAACGGCTTGACCCTGGGGGTCGCGCTGCTGGCGCTGGGTTACTTGCTGTGGGCCGGCAACACCTGGCTGGGAGCCGATGCGGTGGACGGAGGCAAGGCGCTGTTGCTGGCGTTGCTGCTGACCGTGCCGGGCTATGTGCTGGGACGGATGGGCGGCGGTGACGTGAAGCTCCTGGCGGCCCTGGGGCTGGCGTCCGATCCCTTGCACCTGCTGGGTACCTTCATCGGTGCCGCGCTGGCCAGCGGCCTGTGGTGGCTGCTCGCGCCCCGGCTGTTGCCCGCTGCCGACCAACCGCTGGCGAGGTCGTTGCGCCACCTCGATCCGCGGCAGGGGCAAAAGTACGCCTTTGCCCCTTTTGTCCTTGTCGGCATGGCCCTGACCCTGCTGTGGATCCGCTAGTCGTCATGCCATCTATCTCTATGTACATAGTCGGAAAGTAGTCTACGTTTATCCTGTACCTGCCCGAAGTGGACGCGGCAGGGCAGGAGCATTCGTCTTGGGCTTGCCAGGCATGGAGTTGCGCGTGAACAAGCTTATATCCGGCATCAAAGTACTCGTGGTCGACGACCAGTCGCTGATAGTCGAAGAGCTTTGCGAGTTTCTTGAAGGCAGCGGTTATCGCTGTGTCCCTTGTGAGTCCAGCCGTCAGGCGATCCAGCAGTTCAATGAAGATGCCGAAATCGGCCTGGTGCTGTGCGACCTGCACATGCCCGATCTCGATGGCATCCAGTTGGTGCAGGAACTGCAGCGCATCGCCGGCAAGCATCGGGTCTTCGAAGCCATCATGCTCACCGGCCAGGCCGACAAGCAGGATGTGATCAAGGCCTTGCGCGCCGGCATCGCCGATTACTACCAGAAACCCATCGACCTCGATGAACTGCTGGCCGGCCTGCAACGCCAGGAAGCGACCTTGCAGGAGCGGCAGAAAAACCTGCAGCTGGGGCATCTGAACCAGAAGCTGCAGTTCCTTTCCGAATCCATCGACGATCTTTACCAGGACCTGGACAAAGTGCGTCGCGCGCCACTCGCACCACCGACGACGCAGGCGTCGGACCAGGGCGGCGGCGAGGTGGAGCAGGTCGAAATTCCGGCGATCTTCAGCCAGCTGTCGCCCCGGCAACTGGATGTGGCCCGCCTGGTGGGCAAGGGGCAGACCAACTACCAGATCGCCTGTGAACTGGGGATCACGGAAAATACTGTGAAGCTCTATGTGTCCCAGGTACTGCGCCTGACCCATATGCACAACCGTACCCAATTGGCGTTGGCGTTGGCACCCAGCAACTCGGGGTTGCGCCAGCGCGTGACCGCGCACTAATCCCTCCCAACACGCAGCAAACCCCGGCAGCCCCGAGGGTTTGTTGCGTCCTGCATACCGGCTTTTGCCATTCAGTGTGAGCCGCTGCTTCCTTCTATCTATTGGGCGAAAGCCCGGGCAATGGCGCTGACGCCAGGTCCGGCCAGGACGATCAGTAACGCCGGGAAGAGAAACAGCATCATCACCACGGACATTTTCGCCGACATCGTTGAGATGTATTCCTGCAGGCGCGTCAGGCGCCGGTCATCGAGCAGCAGCTTGAGCGACTGCAACGACTTCATCGCCCCACCGCCCTGGTGGATCAGTTGTTGAAGGATCACGCAGGTGTCGGTGAACTCATCGACGGCCAGCAGTCGTGCGGACTTGTTCAGTTCTTCCCCCAGTTCCAGGCCGGAATCCACCCGGGCCAGCACCAGGCGCAACTCCTGGGTCAGGGCCGGCAGCAGTTTCTGCGCGTCCTTGCTCAACACCCGCAGGGCCTGTTCCACCGCCATGCCCGATTCGAACAGGATGCGCAGCAGGGGAATGAAGGTGGAGATATCGACCGCCAGTTGTTTCTGCCGCCTGCTGGCGGCCATGGCCAGCAGACGCTTGGGCAACAGGTAGCCGAGGCTCAGGGCGAACACCGGGGCGACCCAGTGGTTTTTCGCCGCCGGGAAAAACACTCCCTGGATCACCAGGGTCAGGCCCAGGGCGAGAATCGGTACGCCGATCTGGCAGGCGGCGAACAGCGAGCGTTGCCGCGCGCTGCGCCAGCCCAGGCGGTTGAGCAGCAACTGGGTTTCGTTGTCGAGCCTGACCGCATGCTGGCCGATCTTGCTGTCGCCCAGCACATGCAGCCAGTTGCCGAGTGGGTTGTCGCGCGCCAGGTGTCCCAGCAGGCGTTCGGTCACCTGGCGCGTGCGCCGGCGCTGCTCCAGCCAGCTGCTCAGCATCAGCAGCATGGCGGCGAGAAACAGCAGCGCACTGATCAGCAAGGCCGTCATGTCAAACACTCCGCAGCATGCGCCAGAGCAGCGCGCAACCGACGACCTGCAACCCGAAGGCGGCCAGCAGCATCATCTGGCCGCCACTCTGGTTCCACATGCTCATCAGGTAGGTCGGGTTGGCTATCAGGAAATAGCCGGCCAGTGACACCGGCAGGGCCGCGAGGACCATCGCCGTGATACGGGTTTCGCCGGTCATGGCGCGCAGTTGCCGGGCGGCCTGGTCGCGCTCGCGGATCAGCTTGATCAGGTTTTCCAGCAGCTCGCTGGCATTGCCGCCATAGCGGTGGTTGACCTTGAGCCCGAGGGCGAACAGGCGCAGTTCATCGCGCTCGTACAGTTCGGCGAAGTCGGCCACCGCATCCGGCAGGTTGACCCCCAGCAACACGTTGCGCTGGACCCGGCCCATGGCGTGCTGCAACGGATTGTCGGCGGCCGCGATGCCGCCCAGCACCGCGTCGGCCAGGGTGCGTCCCGACTTGAGGCTGCGCACGGCATGGTCGAGCAATGGCGGCAGTTGTTCGATCATGCGCTTGAGGCGCCGCCGGTACAGCCAGCTGATGTACAGGCGCAGCAACAGGGGCGGCGTGACGAGCAGGGCGAGCAACCCCGGCCACTTGCCCAGCCCATACCCGAGCATGCAGCCCGCGGCCCAGACCGCCAGCCATAGCCCCAGGCGCTCGGTGGGACGACCGAGGCCGGCGCGCAGAAAGGCCCTTTCAAGCCGGTTCCAGGAGGTCTTTTCCACGCTCGGTTGCGGTTGCCCCTGGGCCAGGCGGTCGAGCACCCGGGCGGTGCGGGCCTGGCGCAGGCCGCTGTAGAACATCCAGCCCGACAGCCCCAGCAGGGTCAGGCACAGGAGGGCAAGCAGCACGGGACCCAGCATGCGGTGGCGCTCCCTGGCTCAGTTGATGGGCAAGTCGGCGTCGCGTCGCAGCTTGTCGCCAGCGGGGTTGGCCGCTTCGCGCAGAAAGCCGAAACCGCTACGTCGGTTCAGACGGAACAGGGTGTTGGTGACGTAGATGTTCTCGCGCACGCCGACCACTTCCACCACCTCGCTGACGCAGCGCCGGCCATCGGGCAGGCGCGTCAGTTGAATCACCACGTCCAGGGCCGCGCAGATCATCTGCCGCAGGGTGCGTTCGGCCACCTGGCGCCCGGTCAGGCCCACCAGGGTTTCCAGGCGCAGCAGGGCATCCTGGGCATTGTTGGCGTGCACGGTGCTCATGGAACCGTCGTGGCCGGTGTTCATCGCCGTCAGCACATCGAGCACTTCGACGCCACGGATCTCGCCGAGGATGATCCGGTCCGGGCGCATGCGCAGGGCGTTGCGGATCAGGTCGCTGGCCTTGACCTCGCCGTGCCCTTCGGCGTTCGGCGGCCGGGTTTCCAGGCGCACCACATGGGGATGGCCCAGTTGCAGTTCGGCCACGTCCTCGATGGTCACCAGGCGTTCGTGAGGGTTGATCAACTGGCTGAGAATATTCAGCAGGGTGGTCTTGCCGGTGCCGGTGCCGCCGCTGATCAGGATGTTGCAGCGCTTGCCCACGGCCTCCTGGACGAATTCGAAGATGGCCTGGTCGATGGTCTGCATGGCCATCAGGTCGCTGCTCTTGAGCATGTCCTTGCGGAATTTGCGGATCGACAGGCAAGGGCCGTCGAGGGCGATCGGCGGGATGATGGCGTTGACCCGGCTGCCGTCGGGCAGCCGGGCATCGACCATGGGCGAGGACTCGTCGAGGCGTCGGCCCAGGGGCGCGAGGATGCGTTGCATGACCCGCTTCACATGGTGCGCGTCGATGAAGCGCAGGTCGCTCTGGTGCAGCACTCCATCGCGCTCGACGAACACCCGGTGCGGGCCGTTGACCAGGATCTCGGTCACTGCCGGGTCGCGCAGCAACACTTCCAGCGGGCCGAAACCGGTGAGTTCGTCCACCAGTTCTTCGGCCAGGCGCTCCATTTCATAGCGGGAAATCGCCAGGTGCAGGCGGGAGATGTACTCGGCCACCTTGTCGGTAATGAAGCGTGCCAGTGCCTGGCGCGAACCTTCCAGCAGGTTTTTTCCCGACTCCTCGATGGCGTCGATGACGTAGCGATGCAGCACCAGTTTCAGGCCTTCGTGATCGGTGTTGCCGATGGGGCTGTGGGGCTGGGCGCCAAAAAGTTTTTCTGTGCTCATCGACTTCCCCTGAGGCGCTCGAACCAGCCGGGCCTTGCCGTGGGCAGTCCTTGGGAGCGCCTGGCCAGGCGCTCGCCGAGGGTCTTCAGGGCTTGGGTGAGGCCTTCGCGGGGGGCCAGTTCGAACAGGGTGACGCCCTGGTTTTTCGCGTTGAGACGCACCTCGGGGCTGTAGGCCAGGACCGCGATCACTTCCAGGGCAAAGCTCTTGCCCAGGGTTTCCGCATCCGGCGCGACCCCGCGCAGGTAGCGGTCGACCAATAGGCGGGCGTGTTCCAGCTTCATGCCTTTTTCGCGCCAGAGGTTGAGCACCGCGAGGTTGCGGCGGCAGTTGAGCACGCTCTGGTCGGTGTACCAGAGCAACTTGTCGCAATGGCCGACGAAGGTGCGCAGGGCTTCGCTGTCCGGTTGCCCGGTGAGGTTCACCACGATGTGCTGGAAATGCTGGCGCAGGGCGCTGAGCAGCATGTACAGCTCGGCGGCGCTGGTGCGCTCCAGCGGCTCGTCATGGCCGGCGTAGGCCAGGATCCGCAGCCCGGCTTCGGTGCTGGTGAAGGCACTGTCGATCAGGGTCGCATCCAGGCGCCGCAGATGGCGCAAGGCATCGCCGAAGTGGAACGAGCTTTCCAGCCCCAGCAGCGCCAGGCTGTCGCCACGCGGCAGGCCGAGGTCGAGCAACAGGGTCTGCTGGCCGCTCTTCTGCACCACCAGCGCCAGATGGCTGGCGAGCAGGGCGCCATCGGCATCGCTCTGGGTGCCGTAGAGCACGGTCAGGCCGCCGAGCTGGGTGCTTGGCGTGACCTGGGGCAGGCGTTTGCTCAGGCGCCGTACCAGGCCGGCCACCTCGCTGGAGCGCGAGCCGTAGGCCACGAAGTCGCGGGCCCCGGCGCGCATGGCGTTGAGTACCAGTTGGTTGTCCATGCCATCGCCCAGGGCGACGATGGCCAGCATCGGCTTGGCCTCCAGCGCGCCCTCGATCAGCGCCGCCTGGGTGACCACATGCTCACGATCGAGGCCGACGAAGACCAGGCTGGCGCACGTCACATCCACCAGCGCCAGCAACTCGTCGAGGCTGCCGCTGCCTGCGCTGACCACCTGCCCGAGTGGCGCCAGGGCGCCTTGCAGCCATTCCAGGTCGGTGCCGTTGCGGGTGATCGCGAGGAAGGTCTGGCTCAGGTTCTGACTCATTGCGATAGCCCACTGCGTTGATTGAAGTTGCGGTTTTCCAGGGAGTACGGGCGGCACCCGTCCGGGTCGTGGTTGCGCAGCGGTACGTCGCCCTCGACAGGCACACCGCTCGACATCAGGGCCCGGATCAGGCCTTTGCACAAGGGCTGGGAATCATTGGACATGAAGAAGTGTCCTTGCATGATCAGGGTGTTTGTTGGCTCGCTTCGATGCCGCGTATGACTTCTATCTGGGCGCGACGCGCTGCGGCGTCGAAGGTTCTGGCGGTGGAGGGAGAAGGGGAGGACAGGGCCAGCTGGTTGAACTGGACCAGGGACCTGTCGACGTTTTGCAGATGCTTCGACGCGCTTTTTTCGCCCGCCCAGTAATGCGCCAGGCGTTTCTCGTCGGCGCTGCGTACCGCCAGGCGCAGCACGCCGGCTTGGGCCGCAAGCATCAAGCGGCTCAGCAAGGGTTCCGGGACGGCCAGCAACACGCTGCGCGCGTTCAGGCGACGCTGATCCTGCTTGAGTTTTTCCTCGGCACTGGCGGGCGGCGAGCCCGGCTTGCCATCGTTGGTCAGGCCCAATTGCTCGCCGATGCCAAGTACCCGCAGGGCCGGCACCACGACCTGGGCCGAGGGCAGCAGGTTGTTGCTGTCCTGGCGCAGGAACAGCAGCACATCGACGTAGTCGCCAGGGCTCAGTTGCCCGCTGGCGCCGATGACTTCGTCTACCGCGACCGCCAGGGCGCGCTCATCGGGACGGATCATGCGGGCCACGCTGCCACCGGCTTCGAAGCTTTCCTCGCTCAGCCAGGTCCCCGCCGACAGTGCCCGCCATGGGGTGCGTCCGATGACCTGGTCGAGACTTTTGAGGCTGCCGGCGGGGGCGGTACGCAGCCGCTCCAGCGTGACATCGCCGGCCTTGATGGGAACGAACGGAGGGATGTCGCGGACCAGCACCGCGACGGGCTGGCGGGTCGCATCTTCGACGGAAGCGGTGACGGTTTGCACGGTGGTGGGGGAAGGCTGCGCTACAGGTTCCGCTGCGGGCCGACGACTCAATGCCACACCCCAGTAACCGGCAATGAGGGCCCCCACCAGAAACACCCCAGCCAACCCCATAGTGATACGACTGTTCATGACGGCTCTCCCTTTCCCGCTGCATCACCGACTCGCAAATTCCAACGAGCCAATTTCGCAATCAGGCAGCTATGAACATGCAACTATTTCGCTATTTGAAGGTAGAACAGCTGCAACAAAACGCCATTACTGTTGAGAAAATAACTTGGCTCCTCCGCGCCCTGTCCGATGCCGCGTTTTTTGACGCCAAGGGAACGAACTAATACTTAATGATTAATCAGTTCTTACAGTTGTTGGCTGGAAGTTTGTTGACAATGCTGTGGTGGCACAGGGGAATCATGTTGCAACGCTGCAACACTCGGTGCATTGAGGAGAAACCAGATGTTCTTCATTCTCGCCACCCAATGGATCGCCCTTCAGACCTCCCGGCTCCTGCGTTTCCTCAAGAACAACGAGGGGGCGTCAGGGATCGAGTACGCACTTATCGCCGGCATGGTGGCCGTGGCCATTTCGGTATTTGTACCTGGCATATCGGAGGCTATCACCGGCACCTTCACGACTCTGCAAGGGGCATTAGAAGGCGGACCTCCAGCTGAATAAGTCGTAATACGGACCCTCAAGGCTTTATCGAGGCATCGATACCCTCAGTACGCAGTCACTTTCAGGTATTGCCCATGAGCTCTTCTTCGTTTCCACGCCAGCAGCTTCTTCTCGTGGACGACGAAGAGGACGCGCTGCTCGAGCTGGCCGAGCTGCTGGAAGGTGAAGGCTTTTGCTGCTTCACCGCGACCTCGGTCAAGCTCGCCCTGGCCCATTTCACTCAACACCCCGACATCGCGCTGGTCATCACCGACCTGCGCATGCCGGAGGAGAGTGGCCTGTCGCTGATCCGGCGACTGCGCGATCACACCTCCCGCCAGCACCTGCCGGTGATCGTCACCTCGGGTCATGCCGACATGGACGACGTCAGCGACCTGTTGCGCCTGCAAGTGCTGGACCTGTTCCGCAAACCCATCTACCACGTGCGCCTGCTGGAGACCCTGAATACGCTGTTCCCGCAGCCGCACATTCATCTGGTCAATCCCTGAACCTGCGTGATGATCGATTCGTACCGGGAAAAAGGCAGCTCGGTGGAATTGAATGTCGCCAGCCAGCGTTACGAAGTGGGCGAGCTGGGCATCGGCGCGCGCCTGGCCGCCGCGTTCGATCTAGGCCAGGACAGCCTGGAGCCGGAAGCCAGGGTCATGGCCTGGCACGACTTCATCGCTGACAAGGCCAACACCACCTCGACCTTTGTCCTGGGGGGCACACCATTCACCACCAGCGGTGCCTCGCCGGTACGCGACAGCTACGAAGCGAGCCTGGGTGGTTCCTACAACTACCTGACCAAGACCGACTTCTCTGCCGACACCTTCACCGCCAAGGTGCGCTACGACTTCTGATGCTCGCCTGGACAAGACGACCCGCCTTCGAGCGGGTCGTGTTCGTTTGGCTTGAGGGACTTCTACAGTTGGTAGCTGAAACTCAAGGTGTAGCGCGGGCGGCGGTTGTGGGTGTCCAGCGCTTCATCGGACATCGGCTTGGCCGCTTCGAGGGAGATGTTGTAGTACTTGGCGTCGCCAAAGCGCAGGCCGACGGCGGCCGATGACAGGCTGTTGCCCTTGACCGGCAGTTCGTTGAACCAGGTCCGCGAGCGATCCAGCACCACGTACGGCTGGAGGATTCGCAGCCAGCGGTCTTCGCGATTGAAGCTGTAGTTCACCTCGTAGGCCGCGCCCCAGCCCTTGTCGCCGGACGCCTGGTCGTCGGGGTAACCGCGGCCGAAGTTCTGCCCGCCGAACACCGCGCGCTCGCTGTCGGGCAGGTTGTCGCGGCTCCAGTACAGGGCCGCCGACAGCACCCCTTGCCAGTTGTCGAAGAACTTGTCGCTCTGCACGCCGGACAGGCGCACGCGGAAGAAGTCCAGGTCATACAGGTCGTCGTTGGTCTTCGCGCCCAGGGCGTCCAGCCCCTGGTACACCCCGGCACTGAGAATCCGCAGTTGGCGTGCGTTGGCCTTGCGCCAGTCGCCCTCGAAGGCCAGGGCGCGAACGTTGGTTTTCAGTTCGACGCTCTGCGGATAACCCACCACTTGATAGCGGGTCTTGTCGTTGACCGCGTAAAGGCGCGAACCCAGGATCAGCAGTTCGTTGGGCGACGCGATGACCGGGTGGCTCAAGCCTATGGAGTAGCGATCGTTCTCTCGGTGGGGCTTGAGTTCGAGGCCATTGTCGAGCTGCACATTGGTCCCCGGGTCGGCGCGGTAGCGCGTGCCGTACAGGCTCAGCTGGGTGCCTTCGTCATTGAGAAACTGGTTGTAGTCCAGGCGGTAGTAATGCTCGTGATCGTCCCCCGGCGGGAACAGGCCGCTGAGGGTTACCTGCTCGCCCATGGCGGTCTGCGAGTTGCTGCTGACCGCCAGCAGGGCTTGCAGGCCATTGCGGTTGTCGTCGGTGGTGCTGAGGCTGCTGGTGAAGGGTTTGCGGCTGGCCTGGGCAATCAGGTAGGCCGCGCCGTCGGTGGTGCCCGGTGGCGGCACCTGGGCTTGCAGGGTAACCCCGGGAATACGGCTCATCAGGGTGGTGTAGTGCTCGAAGGTCTTGCGGGTCAGCGGCCGTTCAGCCTTGAGTTTTGCCACCAGTTTGTCGAGGTAGGCCGAGACCGGGCCGATATCGCCCTGCAGTTGATAGTCCTTGATGTAGCCCTCCACCAGGACCACGCGCACGGTGCCCTGGTCGAAGTTCTGTTGCGGCAGGAACGCGTAGGACAACAGGTAGCCGTCCTGCTGGTAGCGGCGAGTGATTTCCCGGGTGGCTTCGATCAGTTGCGCCAGGGTGCTTTCATGGCCGATCAGCGGCTTGTAGATCTCCGCCAGCTCGTTCAGCGGATAGAGGGTGCCTCCTTCGATCTGCACGGTGCTGACGTTGACGGTGGTGCCCATCATCAGGGGCTGGGCCTGGGGTTCCGTGGGTGGCGCCAGCTTGGGCGCCGGGGTCGTGGGGCGATAGGCGTCGGCCGGCAGGTTGGGCACCGGCAGGTTGCGGATGGTTTCGTTGCTATTGAGAAAGCTGGGAAGGTTTTCGGCGTGGACGTATGAGCAAAGCGAGACTAACAGCAAGGGAGCCAAAGCGCGCATAGGACACTCCATGGTCAAGTCGCAGCAACGCGAGAGGTACTTCAGTCGGCGGCGCTTGTCAGGGTCTTGGCCTTGATCAAGTACTGCAACCGTCATGCTCCAGACAAGAAAAAGACGAGAGACTCAATCGAATCCCTCGTCTCCAACCAAGCGTAGGCGCTGTAGGTAGGGCCGTCGAATCGGCCAGGTGCAAAACGCTTATCGGCTGCCGCCCAGGGTTCCGGTCAAGCCACCGAGCACACCGCCCAGCACGCCGGTGGTGCCCGTGGTCCCGCTGCCGCTGGTGGTGCCGCCGTTGACCAGGGTGCCGACCGTGGCGACGGTAGCGCCGACGGTGTTGACGGTCTGGCCGACGGTGCTCACCACAGGGTTGGGGGCGCTGGCGGTGATGCTGGTGCCTACCGTGCTGACGGCGCCGCCTACCTGGGTGAGCAGACCGGCGACGGGGGTGCCCACTCCGGTTGTGGCGCCGACTTGTTGGGTCAGGCTGGTGACGGTAGTGGTGACCGGGTTCAACGCTGCACCGACCGTGGCGCCGACACCGGCCAGTGGCGCAGTGGCGCCGACATTGGCGACACCGGTGCCGCCCAGGGCGCCACCCACCGAGGCCACCACGTTGCCGACCGAGGCACCGCTGACACCCGCGGCACTGACCAGGGTGTTGGTGTTGCCCGCATTCAAGCCGTTACCCAGGTTGACCACCGCACCGCCGACGGTTTCCAGCAGGCCTGCGCCGCCGATGCCGCCACCTGTGCCCGAGCCGCTGGTGGTAGCCAGGCCGCCGGCCGTGGTGGCGGTGGTACCGATGTTGTTCAGGGCGCCACCGAGGGTATTGGTCAGCGGGTTGCCGCCGCCGGTGGTGGTGATTTTGTTACCCAGGCTGTCGACCACGCTGCCGACCCGGCTGACCAGCCCGTCGACCGGGGTACCCAGGCCGGTCGCGCTGCCCACCTTGCCGGTCAGGCCTTCTGTCAGGGTGACGACCGGTACCAGCAGGTTGTTGCCCACCTTGTCTGTCACTGTCCCCAGGGGGCCGCCACTGGTCACGGTGGTGAGGGTGTCGCCGAGCATGCTGACCTTGCTGCCGACGCCGTCGAGTACCGGCGCCACCCGGGTGACCACGCCGCCCACCAGGGGAATGCTGCTGGTGCTGGTGGCCAGTTTGCCGCTGATGTCCGAGACGCCATCGCCGACGTCCGACACCACGTTGCCGACTATGGCCGTGGTCTTGCTCAAGGCCTGTGGATCGCTGCCCAGTTGGCCGAGGCCATTGGTCAGGCCATCGCCTACGGTGTCGACCACATTGCCGGAGGTGTTCACCGCGCTTTGCAGGACCCCACCGACTACCGGAAGTGGAGCCAGCGCGCTGCTGAGGGTGCTGACACCGTCGCCGACGCCGCTGATGGTGGTGCCGAGGTCGGACACCAGGGTCGAAGTGACCAACGGGATGGTGGTGGGTGTAGTCGGGTCGGTCGGATTGGTTGGGTTGGTCGGATCGGTGCCGCCATCTCCACCGGTACCGCCACCCGTGCCTCCCGTCCCGCCCGTGCCGCCTGTCCCTGCGGTTCCGCCGCCGGTCCCACCTGTACCACCGCCGATTCCGCCAGTACCGCCTGTGCCAGCGGTGCCGCCACCGGCTCCGCCTGTGCCGCCCGAACCGTCGCCGGATCCGGACCCGCCAGAGCCACCGGAACCACTGTCGGTACCCGCCGCGCTGTCAGGCGAGGAGCTGCCGGAGCTGCTCTTGTGACCGCCACCGCCGCTGCTGCAGCCGGTCAGGCCGAGGGCCAGGATCAGGGCCAGTGCTGTGCTTGTTTTCAACCAGACTTGAGTTTTCATGAGTGAGATTCCTTGCACCTGTTACAACGTTTTGTTGTTTTCGATAACTCCCCAGTTCTGTTGCTGGAGATGTTTTCGTCCGTTGTCGCTATAAAAGGTCCAAGGGCTTTTTTTCACCATTCTCAACTTGGTATTAACAACTTATATATCGGCTGTTTTTGCTCCTGCGGAGGGACTAACACCAAAGGTGTAGTGAACGGGATTGTTTTTAGTAAATCTTTTATAATCAATATGTTGTGTTTTTTTATTTGCAAGGTCTCAGGGCGCTTAAACGAAAGTTATATATATACAATTAATTGTCTGACGACGCCGTCACGGATTTGGCGTCAACTTGCCTTATAATCCGCAGCCTGGATTTTATTTGGAGAAACTTTATGCCTGCCCCTGTCTGGTGGCTGCTTTGCCTGCCGGTGATTGCCGGTGCTTTCCTACCCCTGCAAGCGGGAATCAACGGTCAATTGGCCAAGCAGGTTTCCAGCGTGCTGGCGGCGGCGCTGATCTCGTTTTTTGTCGGTACTGTGGCCTTGCTGGTCCTGGCCATGGCCCAGCGCGAAGTGCCCGGTCTGAGTGCCTTGAAAAGCCTGACCTGGTGGCACTGGTGCGGCGGTCTGCTGGGAGCGTTTTTCATTGCCACCGCGGCTTTCGCCGGCCCGCGGATCGGCGCCATGTTGTTCATGGCGCTGGTGCTGGCCGGGCAGTTGGGCATGGCCCTGGCGCTGGACCATTTCGGCTGGGCGGGTTTTCGCGAGGCGCCCATCAGCCTCGGCAAGATTGCCGGGCTGGTGCTGATCCTGGCGGGGGTGTTCCTGATTCGTCGCGGTTGAGGCGGGCTCAGGTCAACGGTTGCCAATGCCCGCTCATATGCTCCAGGTCGCCCGCGCCGGTCAGGCGCAGGTCACCGCTCGACCCCGCGGCGCTTGCCAGCAGGCACACCTCGCTGGGCAGGCGCACCGGCTTTCGGAAGTCCACGGCGATCTCGATATTGGCCGCCGGCAAATGCTCGCTCAACGCCGCCAGGGTCCGCGCCTTGTTCCACAGACCGTGGGCGATGGCCTGGGGGAAGCCGAACATTCGGGCGCTCACCGCGCTCAGGTGAATCGGGTTGTAGTCGCCGGACACCCGGGCGTAACGCCGGCCGATATCGGCGGGGGCTTGCCAGCGCGTCAGCTCGTTGAGGCTGGCCTCGCTCGGCGGCTCTTCGGCCGGGGCTTCACCCGGCAGTTGCACGCCCCGGCAGAGCATCCGGCTTTGCGCTTCCCATAGAGGTCCGAGTGCGTCGTCGACGCTGGTCAACAGATCGAACACCGCGCCTTTGGCATGGGGCTGCAAGTTGTCCACACGCACGCCGATGCTCAAGTTGCCGACCCCGCCCATGGGCCGCAGCACACGAATGCGGTTGGCCAGGTGGATCAACCCCAGCAGCGGAAAGGGAAAGTCCTTGGCGGTCAGTAGTTGCATCTGCAGGGCGAACGCCAGCACATGGGGATAGGTCGGCGGCAGCAGGCCGTTCTCGGTAAAACCGCAGACCTGGCGATAGGCCGCAAGCTTCGCCGGCTGCACGCTCACCGGGTGGCGCAGGCCATATTCAGGCAGCTCGGTGCCGGTGATCTTGCGGCGGGTCGCGGCCTTCCAGTACAGCTCGGGCAGGTTCGGCGGGGTATCCAGCTCATTCCATTGCAGGCTCATGTTCACGCTCCCAATACGCTTTGCCCACAGACGCGCAGCGCTTGCCCGGTGACCGCGCCGGTACCCGGCTGGCCGAGCCAGGCCACGGCTTCGGCGACGTCCTGCGGCAGCCCGCCTTGCCCCAGCGAACTCATGCGCCGCCCGGCTTCGCGCAGGGCGAACGGAATGTGCGCTGTCATCTGGGTTTCGATAAAACCCGGGGCCACGGCGTTGATGCTGATGCCGCGCTCCTGCAGCAGCGGAGCCCAGGCCTGGGCCAGGCCGATCAGCCCGGCCTTGCTCGCCGCATAGTTGGTCTGCCCGCGATTGCCGGCGATGCCGCTGATGGACGCCAGCAGAATCACCCGGCCGTTGTCGCGCAGGGTGCCGCTGTCCAGTAGTGCCTGGGTCAGCACTTGCGGGGCGTTGAGGTTGACCGCCAGTACCGCGTCCCAGAACTCCGGGGTCATGTTGGCCAGGGTCTTGTCGCGGGTGATGCCGGCGTTGTGCACCACGATATCGATGCCGTCCGGCAACTGTTCCACCAGCCGGGTCGCGGCGTCTTCGGCGCAGATATCCAGGGTGATCGCGTGGCCGCCCAGGCGCGCGGCCAGGGCTTCGAGGTCGGTCTTGGCGGCGGGCACGTCCAGCAGCACCACCTGGGCGCCATCCCGGGCCAGGGTCTCGGCGATCGCCGCGCCAATGCCGCGCGCCGCGCCGGTGACCAGGGCCCGCGCGCCGGCCAGGGGCCGGGTCCAGTCCTGGACCTGGGGCGCGCAGGGGTTCAGGCGGATCGCCTGGCCGGAGATGTAAGCGCTTTTCGGCGAGAGAAAGAACCGCAGCGCGCCTTCCAGCTGGCTTTCGGCGCCCTCACCGACGTACAGCAATTGCAGGGTGGCGCCGCTGCGCAGCTCCTTGGCCAGCGAACGGCTGAAGCCCTCCAGGGCGCGCTGGGCGCTGGCGGCGAACGGATCGCCGAGGGTTTCCGGGGCGCGGCCGAGAATCACCAGGTGCGCGCTGGGCTCGAGGTTCTTCATCAGCGGCTGGAAAAATTCGCGCAACTGCTTGAGCTGGTCGGTCTGCAGGATATCGCTGGCGTCGAATACCACGGCCTTGAGCCTGGGGCCGTGGCCGGGAATCCAGGCCGTGGCGAGGGTCGGATCGGTGCCGTAGCTGTAGATGCTCTCGGTCAGCCGCGGGGCGATGACGCCGACCTGCTGGGTGAGCGGGCCGCCGCCGATCAGCAGCGCCCCCTCGACCGGACGCATGCGGCCGGCCTGCCAGCGCTCCAGACGCACCGGCGACGGCAGGCCAAGGGCCCCGACCAGGCGGTGGCCGATGGACGAGTTGGCGAAGTCGATGTAGCGATCTGACATGGAACACTCTCCGTTCAGGCTGTCTGAAAACTACTGCGGGCTTCGCGCGCAATCCTGCGTTAAAAACAGGCTCGGAATGCTCATTTAGGCCCCTAAAGTCGTCCGCGACCCCGGCCGTTCCTCGCCTGTTTTTGCCTTGTCTTGCCTTCGCTCGCTACGTTTTCAAACAGCCTGATTGCTGGGGTTCAAAGGTGTGGACCACGAAGGGCCTTCGGTCGTTCGATATACAACCTACGCTTGTCGGTTGTGCCACTCACAGAATAGGGAGCTTTCCATGACTCAGCTGCGTCGTGTTGCGATTATCGGCGGCAACCGCATCCCCTTTGCCCGTTCCAATGGTCCTTACGCCACTGCGAGCAACCAGGCCATGCTGACCGCGGCCCTGGAAGGCCTGATCGAACGCTACAACCTGCACGGCCTGCGCCTGGGCGAGGTGGCCGCTGGCGCGGTGCTCAAGCATTCCCGGGATTTCAACCTGACCCGCGAATGCGTGCTCGGCTCGCGGCTGTCGCCGACCACCCCGGCCTACGATATCCAGCAAGCCTGCGGCACCGGCCTGGAAGCGGCGTTGCTGGTGGCCAACAAGATCGCCCTGGGGCAGATCGACTGCGGTATCGCCGGCGGCGTCGATACCACTTCGGACGCGCCGATCGGGGTCAACGAAGGGCTGCGCAAGATCTTGCTGCAGGCCAACCGCGGCAAGACCCTGGGCGACAAACTCAAGACCTTCCTGCAACTGCGCCCCCGGCATCTCAAGCCGGAGCTGCCGCGCAACGGCGAGCCGCGTACCGGCTTGTCCATGGGCCAGCACTGCGAGCTGATGGCGCAAACCTGGAACATCCCCCGCGACGAGCAGGATCAACTGGCGCTGGAGAGCCATCAGAAAATGGCCGCCGCCTATGCCGAGGGCTGGCACGACGATCTGATGACCCCCTTCCTCGGCCTGACCCGCGACAACAATCTGCGCCCGGACCTGACCCTGGAAAAGCTGGTGTCGTTGAAGCCGGTGTTCGAGCGCGGCGACAAAGCCACCCTGACCGCGGGCAACTCCACGCCGTTGACCGATGGCGCGTCCCTGGTGCTGTTGGGCAGCGAGGAATGGGCGAAGGAGCGTGGTTTGCCGATCCTCGCCTATTTGCGCGACGGCGAAGCGGCGGCGGTGGATTTCGTCCACGGCGCGGAAGGGCTGCTGATGGCTCCGGTCTACGCGGTGCCGCGCTTGCTGGCGCGCAACGGCCTGACGCTGCAGGACTTCGACTACTACGAAATCCATGAAGCGTTCGCCGCGCAGGTGCTGTGCACGCTCAAGGCCTGGGAGGATGGGGGTTACTGCAAGACCCGCCTGGGGCTGGACGCGCCCTTGGGCTCCATCGACCGCAGCCGGCTGAATGTCAAAGGCAGTTCGCTGGCGGCCGGGCATCCGTTCGCCGCCACCGGCGGGCGGATTGTCGCCAACCTGGCGAAGCTGCTGGAGGTGGCGGGGAAGGGACGTGGCCTGATTTCGATCTGCGCCGCCGGTGGCCAGGGCGTGACGGCGATTGTCGAGCGCTGAGGGCCCGGGTTGGGCAGCCCTTGCTCGCGATCGAGCGCGAAGCACTCGCGACGAGCAGAGGGCGAGCAGTGGGCTATGATCCTGGTCGGTCGAGGGTGTCGGCATGACGGGTTGACCTGGCACATTGAGTGCATTGGCACTGTCGCAGGTCGGTAACCTCTCCCCGTGGTGCGAGGATTGCCGTATAACGAGTGACATTCGCGTGTTTGGTAATAAAGGACCCCTGATAAAAGCTGATGAAGACTCCAAAACGCATTGAACCCCTGATCGAGGACGGTCTGGTCGACGAGGTGCTGCGCCCACTCATGAGTGGTAAAGAAGCAGCTGTTTATGTGGTGCGCTGCGGCAACGAATTACGTTGCGCCAAGGTTTACAAGGAGGCGAACAAACGAAGTTTTCGTCAGGCGGCCGAGTATCAGGAAGGCCGCAAGGTGCGCAACAGCCGTCAGGCTCGCGCGATGGCCAAGGGGTCCAAGTTCGGGCGCAAGGAGGCCGAAGACGCCTGGCAGAACGCCGAAGTGGCGGCGCTGTTCCGCCTGGCCAATGCCGGCGTGCGGGTGCCCAAGCCGTTCGACTTCCTCGAAGGCGTGCTGCTGATGGAGTTGGTGGCGGATGAATACGGCGATGCCGCGCCACGCCTGAACGACGTGGTGCTGGAGCCGGATCAGGCCCGCGAATATCACGCCTTCCTGATCTCCCAGATCGTGCTGATGCTGTGTACCGGCCTGGTGCACGGTGACCTGTCCGAGTTCAACGTGCTGCTGACCCCCGAGGGCCCGGTGATCATCGACCTGCCCCAGGCGGTGGATGCAGCGGGCAACAACCACGCCTTCAGCATGCTGGAGCGGGATGTCGGCAACATGGCGTCCTACTTCGGGCGCTTTGCCCCGGAACTCAAGCGCACCCGTTACGCCAAGGAGATGTGGGCGCTGTACGAAGCCGGCACCCTGCACCCGGGCAGCGTCCTGACCGGCGAGTTCGACGATCCTGAAGAACTGGCGGATGTCGGCGGCGTACTGCGGGAGATCGAGGCGGCGCGCCTGAACGAGGAGCGGCGCCAGGCCATGCGCATGGCCGACGACGCACCACCGACCAAGTCCGAGGAACCACCGCCTCCGCCCTGGATGCAGTGATTCACGGGTACAAAAAATCCGGCCAAAGCCGGATTTTTTTGTGCCCGTGAATCACGTAACCGCTGCCGCAGGCTGCGATAAGGCTCGAAGAGCCTTCCAGCGATCTCGAAGAGCACGTCCTCTTCGTACGGAATGCCGCCCAGACCGATCACAGCCTGCAGCAGCGGCTACATCACGCGCAGCACCCGCCCGAAGCAAGGTCCTTGAGAATCGGACAATCCGGGCGATGGTCGCCGTGGCAGTGCTTTACCAGATCCTGCAGGGTGTCGCGCAGCCCGGCCAGCTCGGCGATTTTCCGGTTGAGCTCGTCGATGTGCTGGCGGGCCAGGGCTTTGACATCGGCGCTGGCGCGCTGGCGGTCCTGCCACAGGGTCAGCAGCTTGCCCACTTCCTCCAGGGAAAAGCCCAGGTCCCGCGAGCGCTTGATAAAGGCCAGGCTGTGCAGGTCGTCGTCACCGTACAGGCGGTAGCCGCTGTCGCTGCGATGGGCCGGCCTGAGCAGGCCGATAGACTCGTAGTAGCGGATCATCTTGGCGCTCAGGCCGCTCTTGCGGGCTGCTTGGCCGATGTTCATCGGGCGTCCTCCAGGTCTTTGGGTTTCCAGGTTTTCAACAGTAGCGCATTGCTCACCACGCTGACGCTGGACAACGCCATGGCCGCCCCGGCCAGCACCGGGTTGAGCAGGCCGAACGCCGCCAGCGGAATGCCGATCAGGTTGTAGACGAAGGCCCAGAACAGGTTCTGGCGGATCTTCGCATAGGTCTTGCGGCTGATCTCCAGGGCCGCCGGCACCAGGCGCGGGTCGCCGCGCATCAGGGTGATCCCCGCCGCGTGCATCGCCACATCGGTACCGCCGCCCATGGCAATGCCGATATCGGCGGCGGCCAGGGCCGGGGCGTCGTTGATGCCGTCGCCGACCATCGCCACCACGCCGGTCTTTTTCAGTTCGGCGACCGTGGCGGCCTTGTCGGCGGGCAGCACTTCGGCGTGCACGTTGGTGATGCCCAGGGCCTCGGCGACCACCTTGGCGCTGCCGCGGTTGTCGCCGGTCAGCAGGTGGCTGCCGATATGGCGCGCACCCAGTTGTTGCACCGCTTGCAGGGCGCCGGGCTTGAGGGTGTCGCCAAAGGCGAACAGGCCCAGTACGCGGGGTTGCGGCTGTTGTTCGATCAGCCAGGACAGGGTGCGGCCTTCAGTTTCCCAGGCCTGGGCCGAGGCCGCCAGGTCGCCGGCCTGCAGGCCGCTTTCTTCCAGCAGGCGCCGGTTGCCCAGGGCCAGTTGGCGGCCGTCCAGGGTGCCGGCGATGCCGCGGCCGGTCAGGGACTGGCTGGCGCTGACGTCGGCCACCGCCAACTGGCGTTCGGCGCACAGGTCGAGAACGGCCTTGGCCAGCGGGTGCTCGCTGCCGCGTTGCAGGGCGCCAGCCAATTGCAGCAGGTGGTCTTCGTTGCCATCGACCGCATCCAGATGGGCGATGCGTGGCGTGCCGGAAGTCAGGGTGCCGGTCTTGTCGAAGACCACGGTGCTGACTTCATGGGCGCGCTCCAGGGCTTCGGCGTCCTTGATCAGGATCCCGTGGCGGGCGGCGACGCCGGTACCGGCCATGATCGCGGTCGGCGTGGCCAGCCCCAGCGCGCAGGGACAGGCGATGACCAGCACCGCGACCGCATTGATCAGCGCGGTTTCCAGCGGCGCGCCATACAGCCACCAGCCGATCAGCGTTGCCAGGGCCAGCACCAGTACCGTCGGCACGAACACCTGGCTGACCCGGTCCACCAGCTTCTGGATCGGCGCCTTGCCGGCCTGGGCGTCTTCCACCAGGCGGATGATGCGCGCCAGCACGGTTTCCGCGCCGAGGGCCAGGGTCCGCACCAGCAGCCGGCCTTCACCGTTGATGGCGCCGCCGGTGACCGGGTCGCCGGGCTGTTTCGGCACCGGCAGGCTTTCGCCGCTGATCAGGGCCTCGTCGGCATGGCTCTGGCCTTCGACCACTTCGCCGTCCACCGGGAAGCGCTCGCCGGGCTTGACCAGCACCAGGTCGTTCAGGCGCAGGGCGCTGATCGCCACGTCCCGCTCACGGCCATCGACGACCAGGATCGCCCGCTCCGGGCGCAAGGCTTCGAGGGCGCGGATGGCGCTGGCGGTCTGGCGCTTGGCGCGGCTTTCCAGGTACTTGCCCAGCAGCACCAGGGCGATCACCACGGCCGAGGCCTCGAAGTACAGGTGCGGCATGCCGCCGGCGGGGGTGATGGCCCATTGGTACAGGCTCAAGCCGTAACCGGCGCTGGTGCCCAGGGCCACCAGCAAGTCCATGTTGCCGGCACCGGCGCGCACGGCTTTCCAGGCGGCGACATAAAAACGCGCACCGAAGATGAATTGCACCGGTGTGGCCAGGACGAACTGCGCCCAGGCCGGCAGCATCCAGTGCAGGCCAAAGGGTTGCACCACCATGGGCAGTACCAGCGGCAGGGCCAGCAGGATCGCCAGCACCAGGGACCAGCGTTCGCGCTGCAGGCGTTGCTGCTGATCGTCGCGCTCGGGGTGTTCGGCCTGCCACAGGGTGGCGGAGTAGCCGGCCTTGTCGACGGCGGCGATCAAGTCGGCGCTATCGACCTGACCCAGCAGATCGATGTGCGCGCGTTCGTTGGCCAGGTTGACGCTGACCCGGGTGACCCCGGCCACCTTGCTCAGCGCGCGTTCCACGCGGCCGACGCAGGAGGCGCAGGTCATGCCGCCGATGTTCAGTTCCAGGCTGTGGGCCGGCACGCTGTAGCCGGCATCCTGCACCGCGGCCATCAGCGCCGGCAGGCTGTCGCTGGGCGCCTGGACGCGGGCCTGTTCGGTGGCGAGGTTGACGCTGACAGCCATGGCGCCGGCGACCTTGCTCAAGGCACGCTCCACACGCCCGGCGCAGCTGGCGCAGGTCATGCCGGCAATCGGCAGGTCAAAAGTGGTTGATTCGGACATCACTGACACTCCCTGTAAACGGTGGTCTACAGGATCAACCTTGCCATGCTGGCAAGGTCAAGCGCCATGGTGCGGGGTGCTTCAATCTGTCTCGGGGGTGGGCGAAGCCCGGATCGTCGCCCGTGCCGGTTCCGGGGAGGGACAGGGCGCAGGCGACGACCCGGTGCCTCAGTATCCCAGGCCGGTGCGCTGGAGCTGCAGGCCCGATGGGCTCATGGCGATGCGGAACTTCAGTACGTCGCCGGCCTTGAGGCTGATGTCCTGGGAGCTTGGCGCGAGCATGCCCGGGTTGCAGCCCGGCATCTGCCCCGGCAGCAGTTTCAGGCGCAGCGAGACTTTGCCCGGCGGCAGGTTGAAGGACGTGGCTTGTTCCTGGAACAGCCGGCCCGCCAACTGGTCCTCGATGTACAGGCCGATTTCGCAGGATGTGGCGACTTCCAGCCGTTCCCGGGAAATGATCAGGACGCCGTAGTCCTCGCCGGCGGCGTTGACCGAAGGGGTGGCCGCGATCAGGCCGAGGAGGCTGAACAGGCTGATAACCGACCAGCGCATGGCTGAATCTCCTAGTGTCGTGTCGTTGAGGGGTGAAGCTTGGCCGAGCGCGTGGACTATTGCCAGCCCGGCAGATGTATCCGGAACTTGACCTTGCCATGGTGGCAAGGCCAAGACTGGCGATAACCCTCACAACAGGAGAAGCGTCATGCAAGTGTTCAATGTCGAAGGTATGTCCTGCGGTCACTGCGTCCGGGCCATCACGCAGGCGGTGCAGAGCAAGGATCCGGCGGCCAGCGTCAAGGTCGATCTCGGGGCCAGGGAAGTGGGTGTGGAAAGCCGCTTGTCCGCCGACGAGGTGATCAGCCTGATCAGCGAAGAAGGCTATGCGGTCAAGCTGGCTTGAGCGGATTTAACCGGTCTTTTTAATAGTTAGCGACCTATCGGAATGTTCAAGGCCTCCAAGCGCGGATAAACTGTCGGGCTGCCGACCGACCCGCACCTGGATGCCTGATGAACCTTCGCACAATCCTGATTCTCGGCGCCCTGAGCGCCTTCGGTCCTCTGGCCATCGACTTCTATCTACCGGCGTTCCCGGCGATGGCGCTGGCCTTTGGCACCGATGAAAAACACGTCCAGCTGACCCTGGCGGCCTACTTCCTCGGCCTGTCCATCGGCCAGCTGGCCTACGGTCCCGTGGCCGACCGCTTTGGCCGGCGCATCCCGTTGCTGGCCGGGGTGGGGCTGTTCACCCTGGCGTCCCTGGCCTGCGCCTACGCGCCGAACCTGGAATGGCTGATCGGTGCGCGCTTCGTCCAGGCACTGGGCGGTTGCGCGGGTATGGTGATTTCCCGGGCGGTGGTCAGCGACAAGTGCGACGCAGTGGGTTCGGCCAAGGTGTTTTCCCAGCTGATGCTGGTCATGGGCCTGGCGCCGATCCTGGCGCCGATGCTCGGCGGCCTGCTGGTGAATCTCTACGGCTGGCAGTCGATCTTCATCATGCTGACCCTGTTCAGCGCCCTGGCCGGCCTGGCGGTAGCCCTGGGCTTGCCGGAAAGCCTGCCGGCCCATGTGCCGCGCCAACCCTTGTCCGGCGCCTTGCGCCAATACGGCCGGCTGCTGGCTGACCGGGTGTTTCTCGGCCATGCCCTGACCGGGGGCATCGCCATCGCCGGGATGTTCGCCTACATCGCCGGTTCGCCTTTCGTCTTCATCAAGCTCTACGGTGTGCCGGCCGAGCACTTCGGCTGGTTCTTCGGGATCAACGCCGGCGGTTTCATCCTGGTGGCGCAGATCAATGCGCGGTTGCTGGCCAAGCGCGGTCCGGCGTTCCTGCTGGCGCGCACGGTGTGGATCTACCTGTTGGGGGGCCTGGCGCTGCTTGCCGTCAGCTCGTTGCACCCGGCACAACTCTGGCCGCTGCTGCTGCCGCTGTTCATTTGCATCGCCAGCCTGGGTTGCATCCTTCCCAATGCCTCGGCCTGCGCCATGAACGGTCAGGGCGCGCGGGCCGGCAGTGCCTCGGCGATGCTTGGCTGCCTGCAGTTCAGCGTGGCGGCCGGCGCCGCAGCGCTGGTGGGTGTGCTGCACGACGGCAGCGCCGTGCCGATGGCAACGGTCATCAGCCTGTGTGGGATTCTGGTGGTGACGCTGGCGATGGTCACCCGGAAATTGCAGAACGCCAGGGCGCTGCAAGCCGCCCAGCTGTAATCAGCCGGCGGCGCGCTGTTGGCTTTCGGGGAATCGATGGGGAGCGTGCAGACGCGTTTCCAGGGTATTGGCGAAGGCTCGGGCTTCGGCCTCGCTGCGGAAGGTCACCGCATGCTGGTCGAGTTGAACCTGCCATTGGGAGCCTTTGGATTTTGCCAATTCTTTTATCAGGATCTTCATTGCTGACCTCCTCGGGTAAAAGATTTGCACTGCAAGGGCCCCCAGTGTAGACCCGAATACGGTCACAAGTATGACAAGGATCAACTCTCGGACTGACGGCATCCTGCCCCTTTCCGGAGCCGGCAGGACTGCCGTCCGCTCCCTGCTTCAGAACCCTTCCAGCACGATCTTGCCCTTGGCCTTGCCGCTTTCCAGCAAGGCGTGAGCGCGCCGCAGGTTGGCCGCGTTGATCGCGCCGAAGTGTTCGCCGAGGGTGGTCTTCAGGGTGCCGGCGTCGATCAGCTCGGCGACGCGATTGAGCAGCTTGTGCTGCTCCTGCATGTCCGCGGTCTCGAACAGCGAGCGGGTGTACATGAACTCCCAGTGCAGCGACAGGCTCTTGCGCTTGAGCTTGGTCACGTCGAGGGTTTTCGGATCGTCGATCAGCGCCAGCCGGCCCTGGGGCGCGAGCGCCTCGACCAGTTCGTCCAGGTGCGCGTCGGTCTGGGTCAGGCTGGCGACATGGGTGACGCTGGCCTGGCCGGCTTTCTTCAGTTCCTGGCTCAGCGGCTGGCTGTGGTCGATCACCAGGTCGGCGCCCAGCTCGCGCACCCAGCCCTGGGTTTCAACGCGTGAGGCGGTGCCTATGACCTTGAGGCCGGTGAGCTGGCTGGCCAGTTGGGTGAGGATCGAACCCACGCCGCCGGCCGCTCCGACGATCAACAGGCTCTGCTGCCGATCGGCCTGGCCTTCGGCGATCTGCAGGCGCTCGAACAGCAGTTCCCAGGCGGTGATCGCGGTCAGCGGCAGGGCGGCGGCTTCGGCGAAACCCAGGCTCTTGGGCATATGGCCGACGATGCGCTCGTCCACCACATGCAGTTCGCTGTTGCCGCCGGCGCGGGCGATCGAGCCGGCGTAGAACACCTTGTCGCCGGCCTTGAACAGGCTGACGTCGCTGCCCACCGCCTTGACCACCCCGGCCACGTCCCAGCCCAGCACCTTGGCGGCGCCGCCTTCAGGCTGGACGTTCTGGCGGACCTTGGTGTCCACCGGGTTGACCGAGATGGCTTTGACTTCCACCAGCAGGTCGCGCGGGCCGGCAACCGGTTCCGGCAGTTCGATGTCTTGCAGGGACAAAGGATCGTTGATCGGCAGGGAGGCGTAGTAGGCGATGGCTTTCATGGTGGGTTTTCCTGATGAAGATGAAGGTCGGGTCAGAGGATCAGCAGCAGGCGCTTGAGCTCGAAGTGCTCGATCGCCTCGCGGGTCTGGCTGAGAAAATGCTGGAAGTGCGCCGTGGCGTTGTGAAACTCCAGGGCCGCCTCATCGTCCCAGCGCTCCAGTACATAAAAGGTGCCTGGGTCTTCGGCGTCCTGGTGCAGGTTGTAGTACTGGCAGCCGGCTTCTTCACGGCTCGGTTGCACCAGGGCGGTGAGTTCGCGTTGGAGCAGGGCTTGCTGGCCGCTCTTCGCGACAAGAGTGGCAATGGCGGTAAAGGCTTGCGACATGGTGGCGTCCTTCAGGGCGGTATGACGGGCTGGTGTGAGAGTGCGCAGATCATTGGCCATTTCCCCTGAAGATAAAACCGGCTAAAACAGCAGTCTCTTTCAATGTTTTTTTGATAATGCCCGGTGAGCCAGATGCTGCGATTCGATGACCTGCAATTGTTCGTGCGCGCCGCCGACCTCGGCAGCCTGTCCGCCGCGGCGCGGGTCATGGACCTGTCGGCGGCAGTGGCCAGCGCCGCCCTCAAGCGCATCGAGCAGCAACTCGGCGTCCGGTTGCTGGCGCGTTCGACCCGCAGCCTGCGCCTGACCGCCGAGGGCGAAGGGTTTCTCGAATACGCCCGCGCGGCCCTGAGCAACCTGGAGGAGGGGCGGCGCTTGTTGGCCAGCGGGCAAGATCAGGTCAGCGGCGTTCTCCAGCTGTCCGCGCCCTCGGACTTCGGCCGCAACCTGTTGCTGCCCTGGCTCGACCAGTTCCAGCAGGAGCACCCCAAGCTCACGGTGCGCCTGCTGCTGGGCGATCGCATTGCCGATCTGTTTCGCCAGCCGGTGGACATTGCCCTGCGTTACGGCGAGCCGGAAGACTCCAGCCTGGTGGCCCTGCCGGTCGCGCCGCAGAACCGCCGGGTGCTGGTGGCCGCCCCCGAGTACCTGGCCCGCCACGGCGAGCCGCGCCAGCTGGAGCAGCTGACCCAGCACAATTGCCTGCTCTACATGCTCGGCAGCCGGGTGCACGACCACTGGAGTTTCCATGACGGCAAGCGCGAGGTCGGCCTGACGGTCAGCGGCGATCGTTTCAGCGACGATGCCGATGTGGTGCGCCTGTGGGCGGTGGCGGGGCGGGGCATCGCCTACAAGTCCTGGCTCGACGTGGCGGCCGATGTGCTGGCCGGGCGGCTCAAGGTGCTGATGCCGGAGCTGCGCTGCGAACGGGCACCGCTGAACCTGTTGTGCGCCCATCGGGCGCAGTTGAGCAAACCGGTGAACCTGCTGCGGGACATGTTGCAGGCGCGCTGCGCTGAAATCTCCGCGCATTACCCCAGGCCAACCCACGCCGATCAATGACCCTGGCCGGCGGCGTCGTTGCGGGGTGCGGGCAGGTCGCATCCAGCACTGAGCGGCGGCGTCGATCTTGCACACTCGATTGCAGACCATTCAATCGGGGGGACGGGGCATGGCAAGTCAGGGATACAGTGCGGCGGAGCGTCTGGAACGCTTGCCCATCAGCGGTTATCACCGAGTCATTTTCATCATCATCGCCCTGGCGTTTTTCTTCGACTCCATGGACCTGGCGATGATGACCTTCCTGCTCGGCTCGATCAAAGCCGAGTTCGGCTTGAGCACAGCCCAGGCCGGCCTGCTGGCCAGTGCGAGTTTCTTCGGCATGGTGGTCGGCGCATCGCTGTCGGGCATGCTCGCCGACCGCTTCGGGCGCAAGCCGGTGTTCCAGTGGAGCATCGTGCTCTGGGGCATCGCCAGCTACCTGTGCTCCACGGCGCAGACGGTGGACAGCCTGACCCTGTTCCGGGTGCTGCTGGGGATCGGCATGGGCATGGAGTTTCCCATCGCCCAGTCGATGCTGTCGGAGATGATCCCGGCCAAGCGGCGCGGGCGCTACATCGCCTTGATGGACGGCTTCTGGCCGCTGGGTTTCGTTGCGGCGGGCGTGCTCTCGTACTTCCTGCTGCCGCTGATCGGCTGGCGCGACATCTTCCTGGTCCTGGCGATCCCGGCGGTGTTCGTGCTGGCGATCCGTTTCTTCATTCCCGAGTCGCCGCGCTGGCTGGAGCAGGCCGGGCGGCACGCCGATGCCGACCAAGTGCTGCGACGGATCGAGGATAAGGTCCGCGCCTCGTTGCAGCGCGCGGACCTGCCCGAGCCGGTGCGCCTGCCGCGGGTGGAAAGCGTGCCGGGGCATTTCTTCTCGGCCTTGCGCGAGATCTGGTCGCCGCTCTATCGCCAGCGCACGATGATGATCTGGAGCGTGTGGTTCTTTGCCCTGCTGGGTTTTTATGGCCTGACCTCGTGGCTCAGCGCCTTGTTGCAGCAGTCGGGGTTCGCCGTGACTCAGTCGGTGTACTACACGGTGCTGATTTCCCTCGGCGGCATTCCCGGCTTCCTTATGGCCGCCTGGCTGGTGGAGCGCTGGGGGCGCAAGCCGGTGTGCGTGATCACCCTGCTGGGCGGTGGGGTCATGGCGTTTTTCTACGGGCAGAGCGCGGTGTTCGGCGGCAACGTGGCGCTGCTGATCAGCTCCGGCCTGTTGATGCAGTTCTTCCTGTTCGGCATGTGGGCGGTGCTCTACACCTATACGCCCGAGCTGTATCCCACCTCGGCGCGGGCCACCGGTTCCGGCTTCGCCTCGGCGGTGGGGCGCATCGGTTCGCTGCTCGGGCCTTTGGTGACCGGCGTGGTGTTCCCGATGACCGGGCAGGGTGGGGTGTTCGCCCTGGGCGCGCTGTGTTTCGCGGTCGCCGCGGCGGTGGTCTGGCTGTTCGGGATGGAGACCCGGGGCAAGACGCTGGAGGAGTTGAGCGAAGTCGGCGCCTGAGCTGTAGCCGCTGCCGCAGGCTGCGATAGGTCCGCAGGACCTCCGGCGTCATTGAGATCGCCGCGACCGTTCCGCTCGATCGCAGCCTTCGGCAGCGGCTACAGGTGTATCGCGGTTACGGCTTGACCAAGCGCGCATCCAGGCTGTTCTGCGCCAGGCGCTTGGCCTGATCCTGGGTCATGCCCAGGTGGGTGTACAGGGCGTGGAAGTTCTCGGTGACGTAGCCGCCGAAGTAGGCCGGGTCATCGGAGTTCACGGTGACCTTCACCCCACGCTCGAGCATCTCGAGGATGTTGTGCTGCGACATGTGATCGAACACGCAGAGCTTGGTGTTCGACAGTGGGCAGACGGTCAGCGGGATCTGCTCGTCGATGATGCGCTGCATCAGTCGCTCGTCCTCGAAGGCGCGCACGCCGTGGTCGATGCGCTGGATCTTCAGCAGGTCGAGGGCTTCCCAGATGTACTCGGGCGGGCCTTCTTCACCGGCGTGGGCGACGGTGAGGAAACCTTCGCTGCGGGCACGATCGAACACGCGCTGGAACTTGCTCGGCGGGTGACCCATTTCCGAACTGTCCAGGCCGACCGCGACAAAGGCTTCGCGGAACGGCAGCGCCTGGTCGAGGGTTTTCTGCGCTTCGTCTTCGCTCAGATGACGCAGGAAGCTGAGGATCAGGCCGCTGGTGATGCCCAGTTGCTGCTCGCCATCCTTGAGCGCGCTGGCGATGCCGTTGAGCACCACTTCGAAGGGGATGCCGCGATCGGTGTGGGTCTGCGGATCGAAGAAGGGTTCGGTGTGGATGACGTTCTGCTCTTTGCAGCGCAGCAGGTAGGCCCAGGTCAGGTCGTAGAAATCCTGGGAGGTGCGCAGTACGTCCGCGCCCTGGTAGTACAGGTCGAGGAACTCTTGCAGGTTGTTGAAGGCATAAGCCTTGCGCAGGGTTTCCACATCGCTCCAGGGCAGGGCGATCTTGTTGCGTTCGGCCAGGGCGAACAGCAGCTCGGGCTCGAGGGATCCTTCAAGGTGCAGGTGCAGTTCGGCCTTGGGCAAGGCGTTCAGCCAGTCGTACATGGGTGTGATCTCATCAGGTGCAGTCGAGCGCTGCGTGAACGTGTTGCGCTCCATCATCCTGCGGCGAAAAGCCGACCGCAAGGTGCGATGACAGGCGCTGGCCCCGGGTCTCACCAGGGCTGCGCGGGCGCGTCAGGTTTCATCGCGCCCATAAGGGCAGGCATTCTACAGGCGCCGGCGGACTATTCGGCAAAACCTGACCAGCCGGCCGATCAGGAGGCTTGCAGTTCCCGGCGATAGGCATAGGTATCGGCGAACCGCGACAAGAGGAATTCGGCGCAGGTGGTGACCGGGTACTTCGGCGGATGCTCGGCATCCTGGCAGCCGGGCAGGCATTCGATGCGCGTATCCGGATGGGGCTCGGCGAAGAACGGCATCGAGTAGCGGTCCACCCCCAGCGGGCTGATCACCCGGTGCGGTGTCGACAGGTAACGGTCGTTGCTCCAGCGCGCCATCATGTCGCCGAGGTTGACCACGAAGGTGCCCTCGATGGGCGGGGCGTCGATCCACTGGCCCTGGACGTTGCGCACCTGCAGGCCGCCGGCGCTGTCCTGGTAGAGCAGGGTGATGCAGCCGTAGTCGGTGTGGGCGCCGGCGCCTTGCTGCTCGTCGCTGCTGGCGGTGTGCCGCGGCGGGTAATGGATCAGGCGCAGGACGCTGACCGGCTCCTTGAAGCGGCGGTCGAAAAAGTCGCGCTCGATGCCCAGGGCCAGGGTCATGGCCCGCAGCAGGGTCTGGGCCAGGGCCTGCATGTCCAGGTAGTGCTGCTCCATCAACATTTCCCAGCCGGCGATATCCGGGTGCCGGTTGCTGCCGCGCAGCGGTTTTTCCGCGAGCACCTCGGGATGGTCGGCCGGCAGGTGCAGGCCCATGTCGAAGGTTTCCTTGAGGTCGCTGGGCTTGTCCGGGTCCAGCTGCTCAGTAGCGATCGCACCGTAGCCGCGATGGTGGCGGGTCTGGGTGATATCGATCTTGAGTTTCTCGGCGGCCGGCAGGGCGAAGAACTGCCGGGCGGCGTCGAGCAACTGGCCGATGCGCGCGGCGCTGATCGGGTGGCCCTTGATATAGAAGAAACCCCACTCGCGGCAGGCGCGGTCGATCTGCTGGGCGACGCTGTTCCAGCCGTGGGCGTCGTCGCCGTAGAGCGGGCTGATGTCGATGATTGGAAGCTGGTTCATATAAATGCTCTCAAGGTAGCCACTGCCCTGTAGCCGCTGCCGCAGGCTGCGATCGACCCCGAAGGGGGCGTGCTCTGGATATCGAGCAGAGGACCTTCGGACCTTGGCGCAACCTGCGGCAGCGGCTACAGGATTCGATGAGTCATTTCGGAATGTCGGCCTTCATGCCTTCCACGTAATAGTTCATCGATGCGAGCTCGGCATTGCTGGCGCTGACCCCGGCGGCGAGTTTTTCCACGCCGGCCTGATCTTTGATCGGCCCGGTGAATGGGTGGAAGGCGCCGCTCTTGATGTCGGCGATGATCTGCTCGGCCTCACGCTTGACGTCGGCGGGCACCAGGTCGCTGATCGGCAGTTCGACTGTGCCTTCCTTCAGGCCGCCCCAGTAGTCTTGGGATTTCCAGCTGTGGTCGAGCACGCCCTGGGTGGCCTGGATGTAGTGCGGGCCCCAGTTGTTGACGATGGAGGTCAGCACCGCTTTGGGCCCGAAGTGGGCCATGTCCGAGGCGTAGCCCACGGCATACACGCCACGGCGTTCGGCGGCCTGGATCGGCGCCGGGCTGTCGGTGTGCTGGAAGATCACGTCGGCGCCCTGGTCGATCAGGGCGTTGGCGGCGTCGGCTTCCTTGCCCGGGTCGAACCAGGAGTTGACCCACACCACCTTGATCTCGGTGCCCGGGTTGTATTTGTTCAGGGCCAGTTGGATGGCGTTGATGTCGCGGATCACTTCCGGGATCGGGAAGGAGGCGATGTAGCCGACTTTCTTGCTCTTGGTCATCTTCGCCGCGAGAAAACCGCCGACGTAGCGACCTTCATAGGTGCGGGCCAGGTAGGTGCCGAGGTTCTTGTCCTGTTTGTAGCCGGTGGCGTGTTCGAAGGTGGTTTTGGGGAATTGCTTGGCGACTTTCAGGGTCGGGTTCATGTAGCCGAAGGAGGTGGTGAAGATCAGGTCGTACTGGTCCTTGGCCATGTTGCGGATCACCCGCTCGGCGTCGGCGCCTTCGGCGACGTTCTCCACGTAGTTGGTCTTGATCCGGTCGCCGAACTTCTCCACCAGCGCCTTGCGTCCCTGTTCATGCTGATAGGTCCAGCCGTGGTCGCCGATCGGGCCGATATAGACGAAGCCGACCTTCAACGGATCGGCGGCGCTGGCGCCCAGCGAGACGCTCAGGCCGATGGCCGCGGTGAGGGCGCACAGCAATTTTTGCAACGGACGTTTATGCATGAATCCGGACTCCATTTTGTTGTGGGGCGAGGCTGGGCTCTAAGGCTTGAATGGCTCAATGCAAATAGCTGACCAACAGGACAACAAAATTTCGGGGGGCAGGGTGAAGCCTTCGCGGGCAAGCCTCGCTCCTACAGAATCGCGGCGATCACGGGATCCGGCATGGCGTAAATCCTGTAGGAGCGAGGCTTGCCCGCGATCAATCTCAAGGCCGCCCAAGAGCCAACCCGGTGCGCCATGCCCACTCCATGCCAACCCCTGGTGCACGAAGGTGTAACGAAACGTTAGTGACTCCATGCAGTCTTTAGCTCATCTCTACTGCTCGATTTATCCGGTCAAAGGACTGCAATGCTCACTTCACTCAAGCAAGAAAGTTTTCTGTTGCTGGCGCTGCTCGCGGCGCTGGTTGCCTATCCGTTGGAGCATGCGCTGCTCAACAGCGGCCAGGGCGTGGCGCTGATCTCCGGGCTGGTGCTGATCGGTTTCATCGTCGCCGCGTCGATGCGCGTCGCCCATCACGCCGAGCTGCTGGCGGAGAAGGTCGGCGACCCCTACGGCACCATGATCCTGACCCTCGCCGCGGTCCTGGTGGAGGTGGTGATCCTGGCGATCATGATGAGCAACGAGGCCTCGCCGACCCTGGTGCGCGACACCATCTATTCGGCGGTGATGCTCGACATCAATGGCATCCTCGGCCTGGCCGCGCTGATGGGTGGGATCAAGCATGGCGAGCAGGCCTACAACGACGACTCGGCGCGCTCCTACAGCGTGATGATCCTCACCGCCATGGGCGTGTCGATGGTGGTGCCGGAGTTCATCCCCGAAGCGAAATGGAAGCTCTACTCGGCCTTTACCATTGGCGCCATGGTGCTGTTGTACACCCTGTTCCTGCGCATGCAGGTCGGTGCCCACAGCTACTTCTTCAGCTACAGCTACCCGGAAAAACGCCGTAAGAAAGAACCGACGGAAGACCAGCCAGCGCCTGTCAGCCTGGCGTTCTCCATCGCCACCCTGGTGTTCGGCGTGGTGCTGATCGGCGCCTTGGCGGAGGTGATGTCCAAGACTCTCGACCTGGGGCTGGAAGGCACGGGCGCGCCGCCGGTGATCACGGCGATCCTGGTGGCGGCGATTTCCGCGGCGCCGGAAATTCTCACGGCCTTGCGCGCGGCGTTAGCCAATCGCATGCAGTCGGTGGTCAATATTGCGTTGGGCGCGTCGTTGTCGACGGTGATCCTGACGGTGCCGGTGATGGAGGCCATGGCGCTCTACACCGGCCAACCGTTCCAGATGGCGATGACCCCGGTGCAGACGGTGATGATCTTCATCACCCTGATCGTCAGCGCGATCAACCTCAACGACGGTGAGACCAATGCCATCGAAGGCATGACCCACTTCGTGCTGTTCGCGACCTTTATCATGTTGTCGTTACTGGGTCTTTGAAGAGCATCGCGAGCAAGCTCGCTCCTACATCCGGCGTGATTCATTCTGGAAATGATCGGAACCGGTTCCCTGTAGGAGCGAGCTTGCTCGCGATAACACCGGATCAGGCGCCGCCGATCAACTCCCGCGCCGCCTGCCGGTGATCGGCAATCAGGCCCCGCACATCCAACCCCTCGACCTGCCCATCGATCACCCGCCACTGGCCGCCGACCATCACCCGGTCCGCCCGGTCCGCGCCGCACAGCAGCAACGCCGACAACGGATCATGGCTGCCGGAGAAGCGCAGCTCATCGAGCTTGAACAGCGCCAGGTCGGCCTGTTTGCCCACGGCCAGCTCGCCGATATCGTCGCGCCCCAGCAACCGTGCCGAACCCCGGGTGGCCCAGCCCAGCACCAACTCCGGGGTGATCTTCTCGGCGCCGTAGCGCAGGCGCTGCAGGTACAGGGCCTGGCGGGTTTCGAGAATCATGTTCGAGGCGTCGTTCGAGGCCGAGCCATCCACACCCAGGCCGACGGGCGCGCCAGCGTCGGTCAGTTCCAGGGTCGGGCAGATGCCCGAGGCCAGGCGCATGTTGGAACTCGGGCAGTGACAGATGCCGGTCCCGGCCGCGCCAAGGCGGGCGATTTCATCCGGGTTGAAATGGATGCCGTGGGCCAGCCAGGTCCGCGGGCCGAGCCAGCCGACGCTGTCCAGGTAGTCCACGGTGCGCAGGCCGAAACGTTGCAGGCAGAAGTCTTCCTCGTCGAGGGTTTCCGCCAGGTGGGTGTGCAGGCGCACGTCGAGTTTTTCCGCCAGCTCGGCGCTGGCCGCCATGATCTCTGGGGTCACCGAGAACGGCGAGCAGGGCGCCAGGGCGATCTGGATCTGCGCGCCGGCGCCGCGTTGGTGGTACTCGGCGATCAGCCGCTGGCTGTCGGCGAGAATCACCTCGCCCTGCTGCACGGTCTGTTGCGGCGGCAGGCCGCCATCCGCTTCGCCGAGGCTCATGGAACCGCGGGTGAGCATGGCGCGCATGCCCAGTTCGCGCACGCTGGCCACCTGCACGTCGATGGCGTTTTCCAGGCCCTCGGGGAACAGGTAGTGGTGGTCGGCGGCGGTGGTGCAGCCTGACAGCAGCAGTTCGGCCAACGCCACTTTACTGGCCAGGGCGAGTTTCTCCGGGGTCAGCCGGGCCCAGACCGGGTACAGGGTTTTCAGCCAGGGAAACAGCGGCTGGTTGACCACCGGCGCCCAGGCGCGGGTCAGGGTCTGATAGAAGTGGTGATGGGTGTTGATCAGCCCCGGCAGCAGCACGTGCTCGCGGGCATCGAAGACCTGTCCACAGGGCTGGGCAGGTTGCTGGCCGGCGCCGAGCACTTCGACGATCAGGCCGTCTTGCAGCACCAGGCCGCCACGGGCGTCGAGGGCATTGCCAGTGAAAATGGCGAGGGGATTTTTTAACCAGGTACGGGTCGCAGGCATGGTGGCCGGCTCCTCTGAAAGTGGGTTCAGGTTAGCCAGCTCAGTGTTGCCCTGTCTGCTGATCCAGGGTCGCCACGGGGGCGAGGTGCGCAGTTTACGGGGAGACCGCTGCGCGGTCTATCGCGGGCAAGCCTCGCT
>NZ_JAQZAA010000083.1:75151-98200 GCF_028640875.1 Pseudomonas sp. SBT1-2
CCTACAGGCGGTCACTGTAGGCGCGAGGCTTGCCCGCGATAACGTCCTGTAGCCGCTACCGAAGGTTGCGCTCGACCACGAAGTGGGCGCTGCGATGTCGGCAGCGGCTACAGGTGCAGGCTTACCAAGGAATGGTCTCGCCCTTGTAGTTGACGAAATGGTGCCCGCCCTTGCCGGTATAGGCATTGATCTGCTCGATCAGGCCGCGGGTGCTGGTCTCGACGTCGATGTCGGCGCCTTCGCCGCCCATATCGGTCTTCACCCAACCCGGGTGCAGCGACAGCACGGTGAGCTTCTGCTCGAGCTGGGTCACGAAGCTGTTGGTCATGGAATTCAGCGCCGCCTTGCTGGCCTTGTACAGCGCCAGCTCCGGCGCGTCGGGCATGGTCACGCTGCCCAGCACCGAACTCATGAACGCCAGCACGCCGCTGTCCGGGCGGATCTGCGGGGCGAAACGCTGGGCCAGGTTGATCGGCGCCACGGCGTTGGTGAAGAACAGCTGGCCGACTTCCGCCAGGGTCGCCTTGCCCGGCGTCTGGTCGTCCGGCCCCTTGACCCCGGCGTTGACGAACAGCAGGTCGAACACTTCGCCTTTGAGCTTCTGGTTCAGGGCGATCACCGCCTGCTGGTCGTCCATGTCCAGCTGTTCGATGCGGACCGGACCCAGGGCCTTGAGCGCCTCGGCTTTTTGCGGATTGCGCACGGTGGCGGTGACCTGCCAGCCAGCGTCCAGCAGGCGTTGCACCAGGCCCAGGCCCAGGCCTCTGGAGGCGCCGATGATCAGTGCGGTTTTTGGCGTAGACATGCAGGGATTCCTTGATGAGTGAAGATCATGGATTTAAGGGGCAACGCCGCTGCCGATCGCGCCGAGGCTGAAGCCCAGGCGTTGCGCGGTCTTGATGTAGAGCACCAGCTGCACACATGTCGCTGGGGTAATCACGATAGCCGTTGGCGGTGCGTTGCGCCGCAATCAATCCGCGCTGCTCGTAGAAGCGCAGGGTATCGCGGCTGACGGCGCCGGCCTGGGCACGTTCACCGATGCGCATGCTGGAGTCTCGGAAGGGCTTGACCCTGGAGCATACTCCAGGCTTTAGCCTGCGTGCTCCTTGAATATCCGGAGCGATCCTTTATGTGGAGCACAGCGCAATACCGTCAATTGGTGCGGGCCAGCGGTTGGTACGACCTGATCGTCACCGCCGCCTTTGTCACCCCCTGGAGCTTTCTCGCCCTGCACGGGTTGATGCAGCAGTGGAGCCAGGCCCTCAACCTGCCCGGCGAACTGCCGCCGTTCGCGCCCATGCATCTGCTGATGGTCAACCTGATGGGCTCGATCGTCTGTGTCTGGTCGGTGCTGCGCATCCGCGATCCGCAGCTGGCCTTCGGACGCTACGACGCCGCCGGCCGGCTGCTGTTCTCCACCTGGCAGATCTACGCCCTGGCCCAGGGCGGCACGGCCTTGATCGGCGTGATCCTGTTTTTCGAACTGGCCTGGGCGGTGGCGCAGTTGTGGCCGGTTCGCGGGGAGCAGCGGGCGATTCCTGGCACGGCCTGAAGCATGGTCGGACGGCCGGATCCCACGGGGGCAGGAGCCGGCAGCTCGGCGAGGGCGTCGCAGCGAACGCAGGGGATGAGCAAGGCCGTCCATAACCCGATCCACTGGACGTCTGCCGCGATCAGTCCTTTCCGGCGCTGGCTAATCGAACTGCAACGCATTGGTCAGGTCGCCCATGGGGGACTGTTCCCGGGCGGCCATGGCCTCGTCACGCAGTTTCAGGCCATCGAGCTTTTCCAGGTCGAAGACCCGGGTCACCAGGCGCAGGATCGATGCGGTGTCATACACCGTGTGATCCACCGTCCCCTTGCGGGCGAAGGGCGATACCACCAGGGCCGGAATACGGCTGCCCGGGCCCCAGCGATCGCCCTTGGGCGGAGCCACGTGATCCCACCAGCCGCCGTTCTCGTCGACCGTGACAATCAGCACCATGTTGTTCCACTGCGGACTGTCCTGCAGGGTCTTGATCGCGCGGACCAGATGCCGGTCACCCGCGGCGACGTCTGTGTACCCGGCATGCATGTTGAGGTTGCCCTGGGGCTTGTAGAAGCTCACGCTCGGCAGCTTGCCGGCCAGGGCGTCGGCGAAGAACCGGTTCGTCGACGGGTCGTCGCCCAGGCCGCCATCGCGCAGGCGCCTGGCGCGTTCACCGGGGTGCTCCGGGCCTTGCTGCCGGAAGTAGTTGAAGGGCTGGTGGTGGTACTGGAAGTTGGGGATTTTCGGGATCGCGCCCGAGCCGCTGAACTCATCCAGGGTGGCCTGCCAGCCACCGGCGTACCAGGCCCAGTCGATGTTCCTTTTCGACAGCTTGTCGCCGATGTGCTCGTGGCTTTGCGGAACCAGCACGAAGGGCAGGTCCGGTCTGGAATAGTCCGGTCGTTGTGGGTCGCGTTGCCAGGTCGGCCAGTAGGGCGGCGCGAAGGTGTTGACCGCATAACCGTCCGGGGTGAGCGCGCAGGGGCCGAACTGGGCGGGGCCGTCCATGGCACTGGCGGGCGAGTCGGCCAGGGGCCTGAGCCGCGGGTCGCTGGGGTCGTCGCTGTGCAGGTTGGCGATCTTCACCTTGGCCACCGAGTTGCGGGCGTTCGGATAGTGCGGCACCGCCGCCGAGATCAGGTATTGGTGGTTCAGGTACGAACCGCCAAAGGCGCCCTGGAAGAAGTTGTCGCAGAGCACGAACTGCCGCGCGATATCCCACAGGCGAAGGGCATAGCGGCTTTGCCTGTAGTGCCCCATCGTCAGGCCGCCGGAGTCGGACCAGGCGGCGAACCGGTCATTCATGCCACCGTTGATCTGCATCTGGTTCTGGTAGAACTCGTGGGACAAATCGCGGGTCACCAGGCTCAGCGGGAGGTCCTCGGCATTCGGGCCTTTGAGGGCGAACGGCGCGTTCGGCAGGTCCTGCTGAAATGGCACGCCAGCGGGATAGGTCACGCCATCCGCGGTCTGCGGTCCCAGATGCAGGGTGCCGCCCCAGACCGGGGGCAGGATTTGCAGCAGGCTGCCGTCGCGGTCGCGCTGCTGGTAAGCGGCGGGCTTGAGGCCGGAAAGAGGCTGCTCGAGGCCGGGGAAATCGGCGAACAGGTTGTTGAAGCTGCGGTTCTCGGCATAGATCACCACCACCGTCTTGACGTGCTTGCGCAGTGACCTGTCCAGTTCGGCAGCGGACAGTGGGCGCTTGCCCGGTGTAGGGGGCGCATCGCTGTTGGGCGTGCAACCGTTGAGCGCGGCGCCGGCACCCAGTACCGCGGTACCGGCGAGAAAGTGGCGACGACTGGGATCGATCGGGGTGTCAGGGTTTTCAGGGTCGTTGTGGCTCATTACAGGTATTCCTCCGAAGTTGCAGGGCATCCTCATGGCTCGTTGAAACTCATGTCGCTAGCGCTGGGGGTGCGGCTGGCGCGCTTGTCATGAATGCAGCGCCGGCTATCGAGCGGACGCGCGGGGAGTGCGGCGCTGAGGTCTGCCATGAGCGAGTTGCCGAATGCTTGAAATCCATCAGCTATGAGGGAGGCCCCGGGCAGGGCCTCCCTGGTTAGCCAGCGAGGTCAGAATTTGTAAACGAAGCTGGCGGTGTAGGTACGCGGAGCGGAAGGGAACACCAGGGTCGAGTCGAACAGGTTGGCGGAAGTGAAGTACTTCTCGTTGAACAGGTTGTTGACGGTAAACAGCGCTTCCCAGGACTTCTCGGAATAGCCCACCGAGCCGTTCCATACGGTGTAGTCAGGCAGCTTGATCTGCTTCTGGTTGTCCGCCCATTGCTCGTCTACCCAGGTGAAGCCCAGGCTGGCGTTCACACGGCCACCCCAAGGGGTCGGCTGGGTGTAGTTGCCATACAGGCTGGTTACCCACTCCGGTACGCCGCCACGATCGTACTCGCCACCCAGTACCTGGCCGGTCGGGTCGAAGAAGCGGAAGCCATAGAGTTGCGACGGATCCAGGCCATAGGCTTGGGCGACAGCGGCGGTATTGAGCACGGTGAAAGGCTGCCCTTTCTCACGCACCTTCTGTTTGGTCGCCGAGGCCGTCATGGAGAAGTTCTGGTTGAGCATCCAGCGCAACTCACCTTCGTAACCCTTGCCGTTGACCAGCACAGTGCTGCCGTTTTGCGAGTCGCGGTAGGTCTTCTCCTGGTCGTAGTAGGCCAGCGCGGCGTAGACGTTGCCGTTCTCGCTGTTGTACTTGATGCCGTACTCGCGCAGTTTCGAGTCCTGCAGGTAGTTGCCGCTGGAGACGTCCGACGCTGTTACGCCGCCTGCCTGGTTGGACGACAGCGCGGTCGACTCGGCGTAGGTGAAGTAAGGGATGAACCCCCACGGCGTCTTGTACGAGAGGCTGGCACTGAACGAGTCAGTGGTGTTGTGGTTGGTGGCTTTGTCCGGACGCCCGTCGCCATTGGCATCGCGGACCAGATCGCCATTGGTGGCCTGGGCCTTCTCCTTGGCCTTGGCGTCGTAGTAGTCGAAGCGGTAGCCCAGCAGCAGGTTCCAGTTCTGCCAGTTCATGTCGGACAGCATGAACGCGCCGGTGTTTTTGGTGATGGATGCGCTCTGGGTGTTGAAGTTGCGTCGGTACATGCCGGGAGCGATCTCGACGTTGCCGGTATGACCGATGTCGAAGCTGTCGTCCGGTGTCGGCCCGACGTTCAGGTCGCGGCGGTCGAGGATTTCATCGAGGTAGGACTCACGGTCGATGGCGCTGTAGTAGCGATAGTTGACGCCGACGACGTTGGACGTGCTGACCTCCCCGATCTGCAGCGGGAAGCTCAGGCTGACTTTGTCTTCCCAGGTGTAGGCATCGTAGTCGGCGGTGAAGCCATAGCTGGTGTATTTGTTGTGGTCCAGGGAGTCGTAGAAGAACTGGTTCTTGAGCTCCATGTCATTGTCCAGCGACCAGATAAGGTCGAAGTACGCCGTGGCGGCCTTGCTTTCGCCCTTGTCCTTCTTGTCGGTGAACACCTTGTTGCGGTCGAGCTTGGTGGTCCCGGGGTTGCTCAGTGCCGCGTTCGGGTCTTTCGGGTCGAAGAAGCAGTTGCTGTAGTTCAGGCAGAAAACGTCCAGCTTGGAGTTGCCGCTGCCCGGTGGAAAACCGACGCCCGGGCTGATGTTGTTGCGTACATCGTCAGGGAACAGCACATCGCCCCTTGAGCTCATCTTGGACGGCGCGCCGGTGATGTAGGTGTCGTGGTCGATCAGGTCCTGGGTGACCCGGTTCCATCCGGGGTTCTGGATGCGCTTGGCCTTCAGGTACTGGCCGCCGAACTCGGTCCGCAGGTTGTCGGTGAGGTCCATGTCGAAGGCGATCTGGCCGATGGTCGACTTGGGTTCGACGTTGTCGAAGTAGCTTTTCGAGTCCTCCTGCTCGAAGAAACCATAGACACCGCCCTGGCGCCCCCCCAGCTCGAAGGGCGAGCCGCCTTCGGCGGTGGTGATGTACTGGTCATAGGAACCCACGGTCACACCGAATTGCCCGGTAGGTTTTTCGATGAACTTGGAGGTCGCCGACTTCGAGGATTTCGGGTTGAAGTTCATGTAGCCGCCGACCTTGCCGGCACCGTAGATGGGGGAAACCGGGCCACGCACGATATCGACCGAACTGGCGGCGCGGATCGGCGTTGCATAGTTGCCAGGGTTCTCTACCCGCTTGAACCCCCGGAAGTAGTTATCCGCGGCATCGCCACGCAGGCTCAGTGCCCCCGGCACCCCGAAGAAGGAGCTGGTGTAGGCTCCCGGGGCGAGGCGAACCAGGTCGTTGATGTCGCGCAAGCCGTAGTTTTCGATCAGGTCGGACGACACATCCGACACCGAGCGTGGGGTTTCGGCGATGGACTTGCCCAGGCCGAAAACGCTCTTCACCGGCTGGCTGGGCATGATGCCCATGGTGTCTTCGACACTCTCCTTGAGAATGTAGTCCTCAAGTTCGACCGTCTCTTTCTGATCTTCGGCCATGGCCTGTCCGCCGAGAATCTGCACAGCAGCCGCAACTGCCAGGGCCAGTTTTTGCGGGTGACGCCAGTTATATGTACCCATGGAACACTCCCCTACTACATTTGCTTTTATGTAAAAGTTGTTGAACAACAGGCGAGTGCGTACGGGCAGAAACACAAACTGTTCCTGCCGTACTTGCACAGCCTTCTAGAGCAAGTTGAAGTTCGCTTACTTCTTCTCTGAGGTCATTTCCGGATGAATACGCAAACTGTCGCCGACCCGCGGCTTATTGCCGATGGCGGCAATCTTCGGCAACGACTCCAGAACGATTTCCAGGCACACCGGATTAAGCCGTGGGTAAACTTCGCGAATGGTGTCCCATGTCCAGTTACCCAGGCCTTCGGCTGGATTGGAGATGGCGATCAGCGAGGCATAGTTGATCCCGGCCATGCGCGCATAGATCACTTCCGACCCCACGCTCATGGTCACCAGGTCGCCCCCCATCTTGGCCAGCATGCGCACTTCCGCAGCCGTTTCGAAACGCCCGCCGCGGGTTTGCATGATCACCCCGCTCTTGTGCAGGTTGATCCCGGCGACGGGAGCATCTCCACGATTCAGGCGTTTCTGCGTCTCATCGATCAGGATGTCGCGAAGAATGGGATCCATGGCTGGCGTGTAGCGCGGAACCGGATGGTCGCCCTTGCGGTAGATGGCATCCGGCAGCGCCAGTGGCCGGTCGATGTTGAAGTCGATGACATCATCGGCCACCACCAGATCGTGGAGCTTCATTGCCGGGTTGATACCACCGGCTGTTGCCCCACCAATCGCATCTTTAACCCGTAGCTGGTAAAGGGCCGCCCAGGTTTCGACGATCTTTCCGTCGCCATGCATATTGATGTAATAGAACGGAACGTTTTTATAGTTGCCGCAATAGATAGTTGGGGAAGTTCCGGCTGGAGTTTCAAGGGTGAAGGACTCCTTGAGTTTTCCGGACTTCAACATGGCATCGTTGATGAATGTACCGCCAATCACCGCAATATCGGCTTTGCACGGAACCGCGGGGGTAGCGGCCCAGGCCGTTACCGATAAGCATCCAAGTAATAAACCCAGGAGGATTTTCATGAAACACCTCTTCACTTAGTTGTAAGTCCTGCCGTTTCTCAGGCAAGGCGTGGCCGTCATGCGGGTTGGTTGAATGTCAGCCAACGGGCATTGGTGTTAAGCATCAGCGCCGGCAACGCGCTGGCTGTATGGTTATTGTCCGAACCGGTAAACAGCGGCTTCAGTCGCCAGGAAGTGTTTTCAAGCAACGAGTGCGGTTATCAACGACATCCGCTTGTCAGTGCTCGATCGCGCTTCTTGGGTCATGGCTCAGTTTGTTGTATGGCGTTCACCAGGCCGGGTCATGAGTTCAGTGTCCCGGCAGGGTCTGCGAATACAGCTCCCAGTTTCCCGTCAGCGCGTTGATCACTGTGCTGCCCACTCGATAGGCCGCCTCGAGCGAGGGCTGCATGCCGACGAAACCCGCCTGGTCATGAGCCATGCTTTGCGCGGCGCTCATGCCGGGTGGCTGCATGGTGTAGTTACTGGCGGTACGCAATACCAGCACGCGGTCCAGGTCCACCTTCGCCGCTTTGTTCAGGAAACTGAGGGACTGCAGGGTTCCGGTGTCCTCCATGGCGGAAGTCACGAATTGCCCTTTGCCGTCGGTCCAGTACTTGACCCAGTCACCGGCCCAGTCGTTGAGCCGCTTGCCGTGCCAGAACGTCGAGGAGGCGAGGTTGTCGCCTTTCATGACCCTGGCCGGCAGAACGGCTTGGGGGAAGCCCTTGAACTGTTGGCGAAACGCTGCCAGTTCCTTGTTTTCTACCAGTGGGACGTCCTTTGTCAGGTTGTAGGCCCAATCCACCAGTCGACCATTGAGCTTGTAGACTTCGCCGATGCTGTCCGAACGTGGCTGGGCATAAGGCGTTGCGCGAAAGAACGGGGTGTAGCCGGTTTTCCAGTCTTTGGGGATTTCCCGCGCATCGATCTCGTGCGCCAGGTCACCGTCCACCACATAGTTGGCCCATGCCGCCGAACCGATGGAGCCCTTGTGCGGATTGATGCCGGCAATGCCCGCGACCAGCCAGTACGCCTTGCTCAAGTCAAAGCGTGGATCCATGCCCAGGGCCATTACCGACGCCGCCGCACGGGCAGTGCCCATGCCGGTCACCGTTGCCAGGACGCCGGTTTCAGGGTTCAGGCATACGTCATGAAAACCCTGGGCGAGCGGCATGCACTGATTCAGGCCGGCGCGTTCACGCCAGAACTGAAACTCGCCAGGGTTGTCTCCCTGATCCTGGCCGACCTCGAACATGCTCAGAACTACAGCCTTGATCTGAATCGGCTGCTCGGCGGCCTGGGTTGCTCCGGCTGCGCCCAGGCAGCACAGCGCGGCAGCGAGTGCGCCACTGGTTGTACGTGTCGTCATCGTCTTGATTCCTTGGCAGAGGGCGTGCGCTCCGCGCGCACCCTCCACGGGCTTATTTCAGGTCGAACCTGACCGTCTGTTTAGCGCGCTGCTCAACTGCTGCGCCATTGACCATTCGCGGCTGGAACTTCCAGCGTTTCACCGCGCTGATCGCGGCCTCGTCGAACAGCTTGCGTGGTTTCGACTCGAGGACCTTGGCACTGGCAACCGTGCCGTCCGGGCGGATCGCAAGTTCCAGCACCACATAGCCCTCGATCTTGGCCTGTCGGGCATCACGCGGATAAACCGGTGCCTGCTGATCCAGGGCGACCGCGTCGGTGCTGCTCGACGGTGCGGGCGGTGGCGGCGGCGGTGGAGTAACCGGTGGTGGCGGTGTCGGCGCGGGTGGTGGCGGCACTGGCTGTTGCGGTTTGGGCTCCGGTTTGGGTTTCGGCTTCTCCGGCGTGACCTTTTTCGCCGGCGCAGGCTTTTTCACCGGCGCAGGCGGCGGTGGAGGGGGAGGCGGCGGAGGCGGCGCAGGTGGTGGGGGCGGTGGCGGTGCAGGCGGTGGCGGAGGAGGGACTTGCACCATGGTCACCTTAGTCACCTTCGGAGGCTCCTCAACTACCGGCTGCTTGGCCTCGATCAGGCTCAGCAACGTGATACCCAATGCAACCGCCAGCACAGCCAGGCCGATAGCCGCCGGCATCGACAGGTGATGGTCGACATGATGGTCGTCAGAGGCCCACAAGGCCCCTCGCCGTACGTTGGGGGTCAGGTCGTTCATCAGTTTTGCGTCGCCAGGCCAATAGCACTGATACCGGCAGCGCGTACCAGATCCATTGTGTGCACGATGCTTTCATATTGGGTGCCACGATCGCCGGCGATCACTACATCCAGTTTTCCGCTGTTCTGCATCTCGGTGAGCCGGCTCGTCAGTTGCTCGTCGCTGATGGGCTGGCCATCGACAAACAAGCCACCGTCGTTGGCGACGCCGATATTGAGCGTTACCGACTCGATTGCTTCTTGCGAGGAAGACTGCGGCAACTCCAGGGTAATGCCCGTGCCCTGGATCATCTCGATCATGATGAGTACGAAGAACACCAACAGAAACATCATCACGTCGATCATCGGAATGATTTCGATGCGGGCTTTCTCTTCATGTCCGAGATAGTTTGATCTCTTGCTAGCCATGATTATTTCTCCGAGTGGCGTAGGTATTAATCAACCCTTGGCCAAGCGCCCAACCAGCATGGACTTGATCAGTTCCATCTGATTGACGACCAGGCGGATACGCTTGTTGAAGTGATTGAGAAAAATCACGCAGACGATGGCGATGCATAAACCGACAGCGGTGGCGACCAGTGCATGGGCAATAGGCCCGGTTACCGAACTGACTTTCTGCGATGTATTGGCCGCCAATACACTGAATACCTGGATCATGTGAATGATGGTACCGAGCAGTCCAAGCAGCGGACCTAAAGTTACACAGGTATCCAGTACCCACAGATTGCGATCCAGTCGCGGAATCTGAATCATGATGGTTTCATCGATATCCCGCTCCAGCGCCTCTTCGGACTTGCCGTGAGACTCCACCGCGGCCAATACCAACTTGCCTTGGGCACTTTTACTGTAGTGATCTGCAACTTTCTTGACGTCGGCCAGGTTGTCCTGGTCTACCCGCTTCAAATCCAGATCAAGACTTTGTCCCAGTTTGATACTCGTACTGAAGAAGAAGTAGCGTTCGATGATCACGGCGATCCCGATGATGAATACCACCACCATCAGGGGAATGAGCCCCCAAGAGTCTTTGGAGTACTGAATGACATCTTCTAACATGTGAAATCCTTCATTAACGTTGAGATACATGCTCGGTAGCGGGTACTGGACCGGCGTTGCGAGGCCTTGGTGCAGGTGCTCGACACGCCTCTGTGGAGGGCCAGGTGGAACGAGCGAAGGGGTCTTTGCAAAAACCTGACCAACAGTTCAGCTTAAACCTTTCAGCATGTATAAAATCTTCGAAAACAGCTCTAAATCGGCAATTTTGGCTGAGAAAGAATGGTTTCTTCCTGACGAGCGGTTTGGGTCGGGACAAACGGCTTGAGATCGATTTTCAATACGTGGCGGCAGGGACCTTTGTATCCGCCCCAACATGAAACGCCTCGCACCGTTTTGTGTCCGTTACTCGGCGTCAGGATTCGGATACAAGGGCTGACCTGTCGCTGGAAGTGCTTGAAAACAGGCTCAATATCTCGAAATGAAGCTGTCCTCATCAGCCTGGATGGTAGGGTGTTCGGCTGACTGCAAGGTCGTACCGGTATGAAGGGCTCGCCTGCTTGAAGCAGGGATCTGCGGTCTCTCCGATACAGTGCGCAGGGGGGAAACCGGGCGAAACTTGATCGGGCCGTGGCTGGGGATTCCATAAGCCGTGGCCGGGGCCTTTCGCTGGTCCGGCTGTTCTGGGCAAAGGTCAATCTTGTTGATTGCATGCATGCCCCTGGCTTTCGTTCTGATAAATAAAAAACCGGCGATGAATGACTTCGCCGGAAAAGACATCCTTGTCTGTGGAGGAGAACTCTTCACTTCTTGGGCAAGAAGTGAAATCGAATAAAAAAGTCGACAACAGTTACCCGTGTCGACATAAAGCACAGCCTGCTACTTCATCAATAGCCTGCAGTGCTAGGAGTCCGGCCACTTGGGAGATAAGCCGGAAATCGGTGGAGCCGATACTGGAATACATAGGCAGGACGCAGATCTTTCTATATGACCGATTTCTGCGTTGGGGACAGATAATCTTGTAATAGATAATCCAGTCTTTCTTTAGCCTGAGTGCTCATGCGACGAGTGATAGCCCGGGCGATTAATGCACTTCTTCAAGTGTAAGAAAACAAATGGTTCTGCCTGTGAATATCGTGTGTGGTTACTTCAGTTGAGTGAAAAACCTGTCTGTTCAAAGTGTTCGTCAGCCGTCGAAATTAAAATGGAACTCACGTCCAAAAAAACTAACCCCTGGGTCAGCTTAATCGTTTAAGCAGAAAGCGGGCCAATTTCCCGGGAGGGGCCGGAATAGAGGGTTTCCGGGCGAAAAGCAAATGACCTTGGCCGCGGATTCAGGGATAAGCGGTTGCTATTCGGCAGTCGAGTGGCTGTTTCCACTTGTGGCTGCGCACTCAAGCGGCGCCTGGTGCGCGGGTTTGGGGCGCCATTCATCCATCCTTGTCAGGCAGGAGTCATGCACGTTGGGTGATAGGGACTGCCAGCCCTTTCTGATGGCTGTTGCCTGGGCCAGGCCGGGGGCTGAGGGGAGGTGTTGCGAGGTGGGGGCATGGGCTGTCAGGCAGCCCATGCCGATAGTGAAAAGTCTTCGATCAGTGACCTGCCTGCCACGGCTGCCCCAGCGACACCGGCGCATACAGGCGGGTGCGCAGCGCATCGCGGGACAGCAGCACCAGCACCAGGATGGTCGCGGCATACGGCAGCATCGCCAGCAGGTTCGAGGGAATCGCCAGGCCCAGGCCCTGCGCCACCAGATGCAGGATGCTGGCGAGGCCGAACAGGTAGGCGCCGAGCAGCAGGCGCCATACTCGCCAGCTGGCGAACACCACCAGCGCCAGGGCGATCCAGCCGCGACCGGCGCTCATGTTTTCCGCCCACATCGGTGTGTAGGCCAGGGACAGGTAAGCCCCGGCCAGGCCGGCCATGGCACCGCCGAACAGCACCGCCAGGGTGCGTACCCGCAGCACCGGCAGGCCCATGGCGCTGGCCGCGTCGGGGTTTTCGCCGACCGCCTGGATGATCAGGCCGACCCGGCTTTTCAGGATCACCCAGGCCACCCCGGCGAACAGGGCAAAGGACAGGTAGACCAGCAGGTCCTGGGCAAACAGCATGCGTCCGATCAGCGGGATCTCGCTCAGCAGCGGAATCGCCATGGGCTCGAATCCGGCCAGGGGTTTACCGACCCAGCTGGCGCCGACGAAACTCGACAGCCCGACACCAAAGATGGTCAGGGCCAGGCCGGTGGCCACCTGATTGGCGTTGAACACCAGCGCCACCAGGGCGAACAGCGATGACAGCAGCATGCCGGCGAGCATCGCCAGCAGCACGCCGAGCCACAGGTTGCCGCTGTTCAGGGCGACGATAAAACCGATCACCGCGCCAAACAGCATCATGCCTTCCTGGCCGAGGTTGAGGACGCCGCTCTTTTCGCAGATCAGTTCGCCCAGGGCCACCAGCAGCAGCGGCGTACCGCAGCGGATCATGGCGTAGAAAATATTGCTCAACAGATCGATATCCATCACAGCGCTCCTGCCTGTACGGAAGGGTTGGCGGCGCGACGTGCCCAACGCAGGTTCAGGCGTGGCCGATAGAGAATCAGCACGTCACTGGCCAGCAGGAAGAACAGCATCATGCCCTGGAACAACTGGGTGATGGCTTGCGGCAGGTTGAGGCTCATCTGCGCGTTCTCGCCACCGATGTACAGCAGCGCCATCAGCAGGCTGGAAAACAGAATACCGATGGGGTGCAGGCGGCCGAGAAAGGCCACGGTGATCGCCGCATAGCCGTAGCCGGGCGACACCTGGGGCACCAGTTGGCCGATGGGGCCGGTGACTTCGCACACCCCGGCCAGACCGGCCAGCCCACCGCTGATCAGCAGCGCCAGCCAGATCAGGCGTTTCTCGCGAAAACCGACGAAGCCGGCGGCGCGTTTGTCCAGGCCCAGCACCTTGATCTGGAACCCGACGAAGCTCTTTTGCAGCAGCACCCACACCGCCACCAGGGCCAGCAGGGCGAAATACACCCCGGCATGCACCCGGCCATCTTCCAGGAGCAGCGGCAGGCGGCTGGCATCACCGAACATCGCCGACTCGGGGAAGTTGAACCCGGCCGGGTCTTTCAGCGGCCCGTGCACGCAGTACAGCAGCAGGTTCAGGGCGATGTAGTTGAGCATGATGCTGGTGAGGATTTCATTGGCATTGAAGTGCGTGCGCAACCAGGCGGTGAGGCCGGCCCAGGCGGCGCCGGCCAGGGTGCCGGTGAGCAGGATCAGCACCAGCGCCCAGCGGCTTTGCAGGTCGATGATGTGCACCGCCAGCGCGCTGCCGGCCAGGGCGCCGAGCAGCAATTGGCCTTCGGCGCCGATGTTCCAGATCCGCGCCTGATACGCCACGGCCAGGCCGAGGGCACAGAGCAGGATCGGCAGTGCCTTGACCAGCAGTTCCGAGACGCCATACAGGTCGCTGATCGGGGCGATCAGCAAGGTGTGCAAGGTTTCCAGCGGGTCGTGGCCCAGGGCGATGAACAGCAGCGAGCCGCAGCCCAGGGTCAGGACCGCGGCCAGCAGCGGCGAGCACCAGAGCATCAGGCGCGATTGCTGGCCGCGGGGTTCGAGAGAAAGCAGCATAAATAAAGAGCTCCGTTACGCGGGCTGAGCAGATAAGTGGACGGGAGTATCGAACTGGCCGGCCATCCAGCCGCCGACCTCGATCAGGCTGGTGTCCGCGGTGGCCTTGAGCGCCGACAGGCGACCGCCGCACAGGGCCGCCAGGCGATCGCTGATCTGGAACAGTTCATCGAGGTCCTCGGAGATCACCAGGATCGCCGCCCCCGCATCGCGCAGGGCCACCAGGGCCCGGTGGATAGTCGCGGCGGCGCCGACGTCGACGCCCCAGGTCGGGTGCGCGGCGATCAGCAGCCTGGGGTGCTGGAGGATTTCCCGGCCGAGGATGAATTTCTGCAGATTGCCGCCGGACAGGCTGCGGGCGGCGGTCTGGCTGTCCGGGGTTTTCACCGCGAAGCGGCGGATGATGTCTTCGGCCAGGGCCAGCACCTTGTCGCGCTGGATCAGGCCTTTGCTCACCAGCCCTTGCTGGAAGGCGGTCAGCAGGGCGTTGTCCGCCAGGCTCAGTTCCGGCACGGCGCCGTGGCCCAGGCGCTCGGCCGGGACGAACGCCAGGCCCAGCCCGCGGCGGGCGTCGGGGCGCAGGTGGGCGACGGCTTGCCCGGCGAAGCGCAGGGTGGCGCCTTGGGCGCGGCCAAGGCGCTGTTCGCCGCTGAGCAGGGCCAGCAGTTCGTCCTGGCCGTTGCCGGCGACCCCGGCGATGCCGACGATTTCCCCGCTGCGCACGTCCAGGTCGATGTCCTTGAGCGAGCAGCCGAACGGATCCGGGTTGGGCCAGGACAGCTTCTGGACTTGCAGGAAGGCGTCGCCGCCCTTGGCCTTCGGGTAATCGGTGATCAGGCCCGCGGCTTCGCCGACCATCAGCCGCGCCAGTTCCTGGTCCGAGCATTGCGCGGGTATGCAGTGCCCGGCCACCCGGCCGCCGCGCAGCACCGTGGCGCTGTGGCACAGGGCGCGGACTTCGCCGAGCTTGTGGCTGATGAACAGAATGCTGCAGCCTTCGCTGGCCAGACGGCGCAGGGTGACGAACAGTTCGTCGGCCTCCTGGGGCGTCAGCACCGAGGTTGGTTCGTCGAGGATCAGCAGGCGGATGTCCTGCATCAGGCAGCGAATGATCTCCACCCGCTGGCGCTCGCCGATGGACAGGCTGTGCACCAGGCGTTCCGGCTCCAGGGCCATGCCGTAGCGCTGCGAAACCTGGCGGATCTTCGGCTCCAGCTGCTTCGGCGTGCCGGCTGCGGCGCCCATGGCCAGGGCGATGTTCTGCGCCACGCTCAGGGTCTCGAACAGCGAGAAATGCTGGAACACCATGCCGATCCCCAGGCTGCGCGCCTGGGCCGGATTGCGCATGAGCTGATGCTGCCCCTGCCAGATCAGCTCGCCCGAGTCGGCCTGGGTTACCCCGTAGATGATCTTCATCAGGGTGCTTTTGCCGGCGCCGTTTTCACCGAGCAGGGCATGGATCTCCCCGGGCTGGATGCTCAGGTCGATCCCGTCGTTGGCCAGGCAACCGGGATAACGCTTGGTGATCCTGCGCAGTTGCAGGCGGGGTGTTGCATCGGGGATGGGTACAGGGTTTGGCATGACGGACTCGGGTTGCTGAACGTTATGCCGGTGGACAAAGCAATTTCCTGGCCAGTGAGTCAGGAAATTGCCAGGGCCCCGATGAACTGCGGCCTCGTGCCCCCTTTGCTCGTTCCCTGCACCTGCACTTGGCACCAGTTCAGGGCAAGGTGCTTGAAAAGGCTGCGGTTTACCCGAACGAGACTGGTCGAAAAATGATCAGGTGCCTGCAAGCCTTGCCGTATCGGCGGCTGGCGCAGCCTTGCACGGGTTATCCACAGCTTGCTCCACAGTATTTGTGTGCAAGCCCAAAGGTCGGGCATAAGCACTGTGTGGCTTTCTTCTAAAAGCGATAAACCGAGCTAACTTACTGTTTTAACTTGAAAAATATGTTTTTGATGAGCAATTGGACGAAAAGTGAGCAACCGCCGCAAAGCCACGTTGCAAAAGGGTTACAGGCGAGTGTGCTCAGGTTATCCACAGCCGGGTGCACAGCAGGTGTGGGCAAGTCGGCTATCCACCGGGCCATTGTGCACAGGATGATTTCCAGGCGTGGGTGCGTATTGGTGCACTCAGCGCTGCAAGAAGATGCGCCCGCGGCTCAGGTCGGCCAGCTGGCTTTGCAGGGTGGCGATCTGGCTTTCACCCAGGGCCAGTTGCAGTTCCACGCCGTTGGCCGTGAACTGCTCCTCGACCAGCAGCCCGCCGAGTTCGGCGAGCCGCAGCTTGACCAGGGCCAGCTCGCTGAAGCTGCAGGCGCAGCGCAGGGCTACGCGGCTGATCAGTTCGATGCGTTCGGCGCCTTGCAGGCACTTGTTGGCGCTGCCGCCATAGGCTCGGGCCAGGCCGCCGGTGCCCAGTTGAATGCCGCCGTACCAGCGAATCACCAGTACCGCGACCTGATCGCAATCCTGGGCCTCGATGGCCGCGAGGATCGGCCGGCCGGCAGTGCCGCCAGGCTCGCCGTCGTCACTGCTGCGGTATTGGTCGGCGAGTTTCCAGGCCCAGCAGTTGTGGGAGGCGTTGAGATCGCTGTGCTGTTCGATAAAGGCCTGGGCCTCGGCCGCGCTGTTGATCGGTGCGGCGAGGGCGATAAAGCGGCTTTTGCGAATCTCTTCGCGGTATTCGCAAAGGCCGGCGAGGGTAAAGGGCATGCGCTGTGTTCTTTATAAGGCAGGCTTGAGGCCGCAACCCTTGAGGATGATGCGGATCAGGTTGTTGCCGGCGTCTTCCATGTCCTGCTTGGTCAGCTTGCTGCGACCGGTGACGCGGCAGATCTGGGTGGCGAAGTCGGCGTAATGCTGGGTGCTGCCCCACAGCAGGAAGATCAGGTGCACCGGGTCCACCGGGTCCATCTTGCCGGCGTCGATCCAGGCCTGGAACACCGCGGCGCGCCCTTGGAACCAGGCGCGGTAGTCCTGGCTGAAGTATTCGCTGAGGCATTCGCCGCCGCTGATGATCTCCATGGCGAAGATCCGCGAGGCCTGCGGCTGGCGCCGGGAGAACTCCATCTTGGCGCGGATGTAGCGGCTCAGCGCTTCGGCCGGATCGTCCTCGGCGGTCAGGGTGTTGAAGGTGCTGTCCCACAGCTCGAGGATGTTGCTCAGCACCGCGACATACAGCCCAAGCTTGTTGGTGAAGTAGTAGTGCAGGTTGGCCTTGGGCAGGCCGGCATTCTGCGCGATGGTGTTCATGCTGGTGCCTTTGAAACCGTGACGGGCGAACTCGTCTTCGGCGGCCTTGATGATCGCTTCTTCGTTTTTCTGGCGAATACGGCTGGCGGGCTTGGCGGTTTGAGGGCCGGCGTGGGCTGGGACTTCAAGGGTCATAGGCGTTTCCGAGCTGTTCTGTGGGTGCAACCAGTGCGTTGATAGCGCACCCACAGGCCTCAGACAAGTCTTAATGGGCAGAAAACCCTCAAAGCGGTTCCAGGGTGTCGCTTTCGCGAGCCGGATTTGCGCTACGCAGCGCGGCTCGATCTTCCGGTAGCAACAGGCACATGAGGATCGCGGTCAGGCCGCCGCTGGTGATCGCCGAGTCGAACAGGTTCTGCACCACCTTGGGCAACAGGTGCAGCAGGTTCGGTTGCGCCGCGATCCCCAGGCCGACGCCGAAGGAGGTGGCGATGATCAGCATGCTGCGCCGGTCCAGCGGTGCCTGGGCGAGGATGCGCACGCCGGCCGCGGCGACGCTGCCGAACATCACCAGGGTCGCGCCGCCCAGCACTGGCTTGGGGATTTGCTGCAGCACCGCGCCGATCAGCGGAAACAGGCCCAGGCAGAACAGCAGCAGGCCGATATACAGCCCGACATGCCGGCTGGCCACGCCGGTCAGCTGAATCACCCCGTTGTTCTGGGCGAACGTGGTGTTGGGGAAGGCGCTGAAGGTCGCGGCGATCATGCAACTGACGCCGTCGCCGAGGATGCCGCCCTTGAGCCGGCTTATATAAGAAGGGCCGCTGATGGGCTGGCGAGCAAGCATGCAGTTGGCGGTCAGGTCGCCGACGGTTTCGATGGTGCTGATCAGGTAGATCAATGCCACGGGCAGGAACGCCGTCCAGTCGAAGCTGAAGCCGAAGCGGAAGGGCGTCGGCAGGCTGACCAGCGGCAGGTCGGGCAATGCCTGGGGCACCAGCTTGCCGCTGAACCAGGCGGCGAGGCTACCCAGGGCCAGGCCGATGATGATTGCCGACAGCCGTACCCAGGGCGTGTTCGAGCGGTTCAGCAGGATGATCGTCAACAGCACGAACAGCCCCAGCGCCAGATTGCCTGGGGCGCCGAAGTCCGCGGCATTGAAGCCGCCGCCCAGGTCGGTGATGCCGACCTTGATCAGGCTGACGCCGATCAGGGTGATCACGATGCCGGTGACCAGCGGCGTGATGACCCGACGCAATTGGCCGATGAAGCGGCTCAGGACGATCTGCACCGCCGCGCCGAAAAAACATACGCCGAAAATCATCGCCAGGATGTCTTCCGGGCTGCCGCCCCGTTGCTTGACCAGAAAGCCCGCGGACAGCACTGCGCCGAGGAAGGCGAAGCTGGTGCCTTGCAGGCAGATCATCCCCGCGCCGATCCCGAATGGCCGACGCGCCTGGATGAAGGTGCCGACGCCGGAAACCATCAGCGCCATACTGATCAGGTAGGGCAGGTAGGTGCCCAGGCCCAGGGCGGAACCGATCACCAGCGGCGGGGTGATGATGCCGACGAAGCTCGCCAGCACATGCTGCAGGGCGGCGAGTATCGCGGCGAGCGGTTTCGGGCGATCGTCGAGGCCGTAGATCAGATCGCTTTGGCGGGAGGTGTCTGGCTGCATGGACTGGGAACTCAGGGCTGACGGTTCAAGGTCATCGTGCCCTGCAAAAAGCTGTCCAGGTGCTCAGGTTATTGTGTGTTATCTCCGCTGTAAGTCAATGAATGTGAGGCTTTGATGGCGTCTTCTGTTTTTTCAGCGGGTGGCCGCCAGGCTGTCCAGGAAGCTTTCCAGCACCAAATGGGGGCGACGGCCCTTGCGTGTGACCGATGCCAGGCTCAGGTCATAAAAGCGTGAAGCGGGTTTGAGGGCGCGCAGTCGCCCTTGCTGGACCCAGAGGCTGGCGTAGTGGTCCGGCAGGTAACCGATGTAGCGTCCGGTGAGGATCAGGAACGCCATGCCTTCGCGGTCCGAAGCGCTGGCGGTGCAATTGAGCGCCTGGTAATGGGCCTGGATCTCGGCGGGCAGGCGGAAAGTCGGGGCGATGGCGTCCTGCTCATTGAGGCGCCGATCGTCCAGTTGCTTGTCGTCGACATAAAACAGCGGATGGCCGACGGCGCAGTAAAGCAGCGAGCGTTCGCTGTACAGCGGCTGGTATTCCAGCCCGGACAAGGCGCTGGCCTGGGGCACCACGCCGACATGCAGGCGACCGTCGAGCACCCCTTGTTCGACTTCGTTGGGGGCGATCATGCGGATCTGGATCTGCACGTCCGGCCCGCGTTCCTTCAGTTGAGCCAGGGCATGGGTGATGCGCATGTGGGGCAGGGTGACCAGGTTGTCGGTCAGGCCGATGATCAGTTCGCCCCGCAGGTGACGGTGCAGGCCGTTGACCTCGGTGCGAAAACTTTCCAGGGCACTCAACAGTTGCAGGGCCGATTGATACACCTCGCGACCCTCTTCGGTCAGCGAGAAGCCGGCGCGCCCGCGTTGGCACAGGCGCAGGCCGAGGCGTTGCTCGAGGTCGCTCATCTGCTGGCTGATGGCCGAGCGACCGATGCCGAGCACGGTTTCCGCGGCGGAAAAGCCACCGCACTCGACCACGCTGCGAAAGATCCGCAGCAGGCGGATATCAAAGTCGCTGACTTGCGCCAGCGGGTCGGCGCGACGGCTGCTCATAGTTTAGTGAACCACTGACTGAAGGTTATAAAAGTTGGATTTCACCGACTTTATAGCCGTGGCAACTTAGCTGCAACAACGCTTTCCGATCCCTGCGCCGCTTATTGCCCTGCGAGGTTTTGCCCCATGAACATGCATGAAAACGCTCCAGCTTCCCTGGCCAGCCAGCTCAAGCTCGATGCTCACTGGATGCCCTACACCGCCAACCGCAACTTCCAGCGCGATCCACGTCTGATCGTCGCCGCCGAAGGCAGCTGGCTGGTCGACGACAAGGGCCGCAAGGTTTATGACTCGCTGTCCGGCCTGTGGACCTGTGGTGCCGGCCACACCCGCAAGGAAATCCAGGAAGCGGTGGCCAAGCAACTGGGCACCCTCGATTACTCGCCAGGCTTCCAGTACGGTCACCCGCTGTCGTTCCAGCTGGCCGAGAAAATCACCGCGCTGACCCCGGGCAACCTGAACCATGTGTTCTTCACCGACTCCGGCTCCGAATGCGCCGATACCGCGGTGAAAATGGTGCGCGCCTACTGGCGCCTGAAAGGCCAGTCGACCAAGACCAAGATGATCGGCCGTGCCCGTGGCTACCACGGCGTGAACATTGCCGGCACCAGCCTCGGCGGGGTCAACGGCAACCGTAAACTGTTTGGCCAGGCGATGATGGATGTCGACCACCTGCCGCACACCCTGCTGGCAAGCAACGCGTTCTCCCGTGGCATTCCGGAGCAGGGCGGTATCGCCCTGGCCGACGAGCTGCTCAAGCTGATCGAATTGCATGACGCCTCCAACATCGCCGCGGTGTTCGTCGAGCCGCTGGCCGGTTCCGCTGGCGTGCTGGTGCCGCCACAGGGTTACCTCAAGCGCCTGCGGGAAATCTGCGACCAGCACAACATCCTGCTGGTGTTCGACGAAGTGATCACCGGTTTCGGCCGTACCGGCAAGATGTTCGGTGCCGACAGCTTTGGCGTGACCCCGGACCTGATGTGCATCGCCAAGCAAGTCACCAACGGCGCGATTCCGATGGGCGCGGTGATTGCCAGCTCCGAGATCTACCAGACCTTCATGAACCAGCCGACCCCTGAGTACGCGGTGGAATTCCCCCACGGCTACACCTACTCGGCGCACCCGGTGGCCTGCGCGGCCGGCCTGGCGGCACTGGATCTGCTGCAGAAGGAAAAACTGGTGCAGAGCGTCGCTGAGGTGGCGCCGCATTTCGAGAAGGCGCTGCACGGTATCAAGGGTGCGAAGAATGTCATCGACATCCGTAACTTCGGCCTGGCCGGTGCCATCCAGATTGCTCCACGGGATGGCGATGCCATCGTGCGTCCGTTCGAAGCGGGCATGGCGCTGTGGAAAGCCGGTTTCTATGTACGCTTCGGCGGCGACACCCTGCAGTTTGGCCCGACCTTCAACAGCAAGCCGCAGGATCTGGACCGTCTGTTCGATGCCGTCGGCGAAGTGCTGAACAAGCTCGACTGATTCCCCAAAACTGTAGGAGCCGAGCTTGCTCGCGATGGCGTACTCATAGGCGCCATCGTGGTTTGGCTCATGTTCAAAGTCATCTATATAGAGCAGGCGCCCCTTGGCGGGTGCCTGTGGACAACTTCAGGAGTTCCCCGATGAGCGTTATCCCGCATTTGATCAATGGTGAACTGGTGACCGAGAGCGGTCGCGCGGTCGATGTGTTCAACCCGTCCACCGGTCAGGCGATCCACAAGCTACCGCTGGCCAGCCGCGAAACCATCCAGAACGCCATCGATGCCGCCAAGGCTGCCTTCCCGGCCTGGCGCAACACGCCGCCGGCCAAGCGTGCCCAGGTGATGTTCCGCTTCAAGCAACTGCTGGAGCAGAACGAATCACGCATCGCCCAGTTGATCAGCGAAGAACATGGCAAGACCCTGGAAGACGCCGCCGGTGAGCTCAAGCGTGGTATCGAGAACGTCGAGTTCGCCTGTGCCGCTCCGGAAATCCTCAAGGGCGAGTACAGCCGCAACGTCGGCCCGAACATCGATGCCTGGTCCGACTTCCAGCCGCTGGGCGTGGTTGCCGGCATCACCCCGTTCAACTTCCCGGCGATGGTGCCGCTGTGGATGTATCCGCTGGCGATCGTCTGCGGCAACTGCTTCATCCTCAAGCCATCCGAGCGTGACCCGAGTTCGACCCTGCTGATCGCCCAGCTGCTGCTGGAAGCCGGCCTGCCGAAAGGGGTGCTGAGTGTGGTGCACGGCGACAAGGCTGCGGTGGACGCGCTGATCGAAGCGCCGGAGATCAAGGCACTGAGCTTCGTCGGTTCGACGCCGATTGCCGAATACATCTACGCCGAAGGCACCAAGCGCGGCAAGCGCGTGCAGGCACTGGGCGGGGCGAAGAACCACGCCGTGCTGATGCCGGATGCCGACCTGGATAACGCGGTCAGTGCCCTGATGGGCGCGGCCTACGGTTCCTGCGGCGAGCGCTGCATGGCGATCTCGGTTGCCGTGTGTGTCGGCGACCAGGTGGCCGATGCGTTGGTGGCCAAGCTGGTGCCGCAGATCAAGGCGCTGAAAATCGGTGCCGGCACTTCCTGTGGCCTGGACATGGGGCCGCTGGTCACAGGTCAGGCGCGGGACAAGGTCAGCGGTTATGTCGAGGATGGCGTGAAGGCGGGCGCGAAACTGGTGGTCGACGGTCGTGGCCTGAGCGTGCCGGGGCATGAAGAAGGCTTCTTCCTTGGTGGCTGCCTGTTCGACAACGTCACCCCGGAAATGCGCATCTATAAAGAAGAGATCTTCGGGCCGGTGCTGTGCGTCGTGCGGGTGAACAGCCTGGAAGAAGCCATGCAACTGATCAACGATCACGAGTACGGCAACGGTACCTGCATCTTTACCCGTGACGGTGAAGCGGCGCGTCTGTTCTGTGACGAGATCGAAGTCGGGATGGTGGGCGTCAACGTACCGCTGCCGGTGCCGGTGGCTTACCACAGCTTCGGCGGCTGGAAGCGTTCGCTGTTTGGCGACCTGCATGCCTACGGTCCGGACGGTGTGCGTTTCTATACCCGTCGCAAGGCGATCACGCAGCGTTGGCCACAGCGCGCCAGTCATGAAGCCTCGCAGTTTGCCTTCCCTAGCTTGTAATAAGTAGAAGGGTATTAAAGGCCGCCCCCTTGGGGGCGGCCTTTGCTTTTAAGGGCGTTTTTGATCGATATGACAGATTTGTGAAAATAAGTGTTGACGGCAGATTCTGGAAGTCTATAATTCGCCCCACTTCCGGCGCAGTCGAAACGGAAAACTCCTTGAGATTCAACGAGTTATGCGGT
>NZ_JAQZAA010000006.1:0-18114 GCF_028640875.1 Pseudomonas sp. SBT1-2
AAGGCCTGTGCCAAACCTGTAGGAGCGAGCTTGCTCGCGATGGCGTCCTCATTGACACCGCCTCCCCCAGCAGCAAAGACCGCTCGTCCCACAACCCCCGCCGCAGTTGAAAAACCCCACGCCACCCCCATATGAGTTTCCATCAGGGCATTTTCGCCCCGCAGCGTGGAGACTCTCCCCTTGACCACCATCGTTTCAGTCCGCCGCTTCGGCAAAGTCGTCATGGGCGGCGACGGCCAGGTTTCCCTCGGCAACACCGTGATGAAAGGCAACGCGAAAAAGGTTCGTCGCCTGTATCACGGCCAGGTTATCGCCGGCTTTGCCGGGGCCACGGCTGACGCCTTCACCCTGTTCGAACGTTTCGAAGGCCAGCTTGAGAAACATCAGGGGCACCTGGTACGCGCCGCCGTCGAACTGGCCAAGGAATGGCGCACCGACCGCTCCCTCAGCCGTCTCGAAGCCATGCTCGCAGTCGCCAACAAGGACGCTTCCCTGATCATCACCGGCAACGGTGACGTGGTCGAGCCGGAAGACGGCCTGATCGCCATGGGCTCCGGCGGCGCCTATGCCCAGGCCGCAGCCAGCGCCCTGCTGAAGAAAACCGACCTGTCGGCCCGCGAAATCGTCGAAACCGCCTTGGGCATCGCCGGCGACATCTGCGTATTCACCAACCACACCCAGACCATTGAGGAGCAGGATCTCGCGGAATAAGCCTGTTTCGGCCATCGCGCCACGGCATTCATTCTTGCTTGAGGACCGCCAATTACTATGCCCATGACTCCCCGCGAAATCGTCCACGAACTCAACCGCCATATCATCGGCCAGGACGATGCCAAGCGCGCCGTCGCCATCGCACTGCGTAACCGCTGGCGCCGCATGCAGCTGCCTGAAGAGCTGCGTGTCGAAGTAACCCCGAAGAACATCCTGATGATCGGCCCGACCGGCGTCGGCAAGACCGAGATCGCCCGGCGCCTGGCCAAGCTGGCCAACGCTCCGTTCATCAAGGTCGAAGCGACCAAGTTCACCGAAGTCGGTTATGTCGGCCGTGACGTTGAGTCCATCATCCGCGACCTGGCCGATGCCGCGATCAAACTGTTCCGCGAACAGGAAATGACCCGCGTGCGCCACCGCGCCGAAGACGCTGCCGAAGAGCGCATCCTCGATGCCCTGCTGCCACCGGCGCGCATGGGTTTCAGCAACGAGGACGCCGCCCCGGCCCAGGACTCCAACACCCGCCAGCTGTTCCGCAAGCGCCTGCGCGAAGGCCAGCTGGACGACAAGGAAATCGAGATCGAAGTGGCTGAAGTCAGCGGCGTCGACATTTCCGCGCCACCGGGCATGGAAGAGATGACCAACCAGTTGCAGAGCCTCTTCGCCAATATGGGCAAGGGCCAGCGCAAGAACCGCAAGCTCAAGGTCAAGGACGCGCTCAAGCTGATCCGCGACGAAGAAGCCAGCCGCCTGGTCAACGATGAAGAACTCAAGGCCAAGGCCCTGGAAGCGGTCGAACAGCACGGCATCGTGTTCATCGACGAAATCGACAAGGTTGCCAAGCGTGGCAACTCCGGCGGCGTCGACGTCTCTCGCGAAGGCGTGCAGCGCGACCTGCTGCCGCTGATCGAAGGCTGCACCGTCAACACCAAGCTGGGCATGGTCAAGACCGACCACATCCTGTTCATCGCTTCCGGCGCGTTCCACCTGAGCAAGCCGAGCGACCTGGTGCCCGAGCTGCAAGGCCGCTTGCCGATCCGTGTCGAACTCAAGGCGCTGTCGCCGGAAGACTTCGAGCGCATTCTCAGCGAGCCTCACGCCTCCCTGACCGAGCAATACCGCGAGCTGCTGAAAACCGAAGGCCTGGTCATCGAGTTCCAGGCGGACGGTATCAAGCGCCTGGCGGAGATCGCCTGGCAGGTCAACGAGAAGACCGAGAACATCGGTGCCCGTCGCCTGCACACCCTGCTCGAGCGCTTGCTCGAAGAGGTGTCGTTCAGCGCCGGCGACCTGGCCAGCGCCCACAACGAAGAGCCGATCCGCATCGACGCCGCCTACGTCAACAGTCACCTGGGCGAATTGGCGCAGAACGAAGACCTGTCCCGTTATATCCTCTAAGCGACAAGCCATAAGCTTCAAGCTGCAAGTTGACCGTAGTCATCTTGTAGCTTGGGGCTTGCAGCTTTAAGCTGCCCCCATGACCAGACTTCCCACCGCCATCAACCTGCACAAAGCCTCGAAGACCCTGACGCTGACCTATGCGCCAGACGAGGTCTATCACCTGCCCGCCGAATTCCTGCGGGTGCACTCCCCCTCCGCCGAGGTCCAGGGCCACGGCAAACCCATCCTGCAATTTGGCAAGATCGGAGTCGGCCTGACCAAGGTCGAACCGGCGGGCCAGTACGCACTGAAATTGACCTTCGACGACGGGCATGACAGCGGCCTGTTCACCTGGGACTACCTGTACCAGTTGGCGGTGCGCCAGGACGATCTGTGGAAGGATTATCTTGCCGAACTTCAAGCCGCCGGAAAGTCCCGCGACCCGAATGAGTCTATCGTCAAGCTGATGCTCTAGATCAGACCTCTGACGCTTTAGAGGGCATTTTCTAGATTCATCTGTTTGAATGCTGGGCTGCATGGCCAACGATTGGCCTGCTTGCGAAAAAAATTAAACTCGGGTAACCAATGGAGCTGGCAAGTTCCCTGCAGTGTTCTCTGAACAAAAAAGCAGTAATGCAGAATCAACGGTCACCCGAGCAGTAGTACCTGGCATCTTTGCTGTGTGACTACACAGCAGGTCCGGTACTCGTCTCAGGACAATGGAGCGTCGTAGATGAGTAACAAGAATAACGATGACCTGAAACGCCAAGCCTCGGAAAACACTCTGGGCCTGAATCCTGTCATCGGTTTACGTCGGAAAGATCTGCTTACCTCTGCTCGTATGGTGCTGACCCAGGCCATCAAACAACCGCTGCACAGCGCCAAACATGTGGCCCATTTCGGCGTCGAACTGAAGAACGTGATGTTCGGCAAATCGACGCTGCAACCGGAGAGCGATGACCGTCGCTTCAACGATCCGGCCTGGAGCCAGAACCCGCTGTACAAGCGTTACCTGCAAACCTACCTGGCGTGGCGCAAGGAGCTTCACGACTGGATCGGCCACAGCAACCTCTCCGAACAGGACATCAGTCGCGCCCACTTCGTCATCAACCTGATGACCGAAGCCATGGCGCCGACCAACACCGCCGCCAACCCCGCGGCGGTCAAACGCTTCTTCGAGACCGGCGGCAAAAGCCTGCTCGATGGCCTCTCCCATCTGGCCAAGGACCTGGTGCACAACGGCGGCATGCCGAGCCAGGTCAACATGGACGCCTTCGAGATCGGCAAGAACCTGGGCACCAGTGAAGGCGCGGTGGTATTTCGCAACGACGTGCTGGAACTGATCCAGTACCGCCCGGTGACCGAGCAGGTGCACGAACGCCCGCTGCTGGTGGTCCCGCCACAGATCAACAAGTTCTACGTCTTCGACCTCAGCCCGGACAAGAGCCTGGCGCGTTTCTGCCTGCGCAACGGCGTGCAGACCTTTATCGTCAGTTGGCGCAACCCGACCAAGGCGCAGCGCGAGTGGGGCCTGTCGACCTACATCGAAGCGCTGAAAGAAGCGGTCGACGTGGTCACCGCCATCACCGGCAGCAAAGACGTGAACATGCTCGGCGCCTGCTCCGGTGGCATCACCTGCACAGCGCTGCTGGGGCACTACGCGGCCCTGGGCGAGAAGAAGGTCAACGCCCTGACCCTGCTGGTCAGCGTGCTCGATACCACCCTCGACACCCAGGTGGCGCTGTTCGTCGACGAGCAGACCCTGGAAGCCGCCAAGCGTCATTCCTATCAGGCTGGCGTGCTGGAAGGCCGCGACATGGCCAAGGTCTTCGCCTGGATGCGGCCCAACGACCTGATCTGGAACTACTGGGTGAACAACTACCTGCTGGGCAACGAGCCGCCGGTGTTCGACATCCTGTTCTGGAACAACGACACCACCCGGTTGCCCGCGGCCTTCCACGGCGACCTGATCGAAATGTTCAAAAACAATCCACTGATCCGCCCCAACGCACTGGAAGTGTGCGGTACGCCGATCGACCTGAAACAGGTCACCGCCGACATCTTCTCTCTGGCCGGCACCAACGATCACATCACCCCATGGAAGTCCTGCTACAAGTCGGCCCAACTGTTCGGCGGCAAGGTCGAATTCGTCCTCTCCAGCAGCGGGCATATCCAGAGCATCCTCAACCCGCCGGGCAACCCCAAGTCGCGCTACATGACCAGCGAAGAGATGCCGCCCAGCGCCGACGACTGGCAGGAAAACTCCACCAAGCACACTGACTCCTGGTGGCTGCACTGGCAGGCCTGGCAGGCGGAGCGCTCGGGCAAACTGAAAAAGACGCCGAGCATTCTCGGCAACAAGGCGTATCCAGCGGCCGAGGCGGCGCCGGGTACTTATGTCCATGAACGTTAACCGATAGCAAGCCTGCAGGATCGAGCCGCTTGCGCTGATGCTGCTGCGCAAGCGACTCTCTCTTGCAGGCAACGATTCCACCAACAGGGCCAAGGCATGCCTCAACCGTTCATCTTTCGCACCGTCGACCTGGATGGCCAGACCATCCGCACCGCGGTACGCCCAGGCAAGCCTCACTTGACACCCTTGCTGATTTTCAATGGTATCGGCGCCAACCTGGAGCTGGTGTTTCCATTCGTGCAGGCTCTGGACCCGGACCTGGAAGTCATCGCCTTCGACGTACCGGGCGTTGGTGGCTCCTCGACGCCGAGCCGACCCTACCGTTTTCCCGGACTGGCCAAACTGACCACGCGCATGCTCGATTACCTCGACTATGGGCAGGTCAATGTGGTGGGTGTGTCCTGGGGCGGGGCGCTGGCCCAGCAGTTCGCCTATGACTACCCCGAACGCTGCAAGAAACTGGTGCTGGCCGCCACCGCCGCAGGCGCCTTCATGGTGCCGGGCAAACCCAAGGTGCTGTGGATGATGGCCAGCCCGCGGCGCTATATCCAGCCCTCCCATGTGATCCGCATCGCCCCCCTGATTTATGGCGGCTCGTTCCGCCGCGATCCCAACCTCGCCGCCGAACATGCCAGCAAGGTCCGCTCGGCGGGCAAGCTGGGCTACTACTGGCAGCTGTTCGCTGGCCTCGGCTGGACCAGCATCCACTGGCTGCACAAGATCCACCAGCCGACCCTGGTGCTGGCCGGCGACGACGACCCACTGATCCCGCTGATCAACATGCGCATGCTGGCGTGGCGAATTCCCAACGCCCAGTTGCACATCATCGACGACGGGCATCTGTTCCTGATTACCCGGGCCGAAGCTGTCGCGCCGATCATCATGAAATTCCTCGAGGAGGAACGGCAGCGGGCAGTGATGCACCCGCATCCGACACCGTTCAGCGGTACGTAGCAAAAAGCGTCTGCCGACAGGATCGTCGCGCGCAGGATGGTTCAGGACCGACTATGGTGTTTGTCTTGGTGTGCTTGTTGATGGCTTGACGAAGGAGTGTTGAAGCATGCGAGACAAACCAACGGCGGGCTCGTTGCCCACGCCCGCCACCTACATCACAGCCCAGAGTGCCATCACCGGCCTGCGTGGCCGTGACTTGCTGTCGACCCTGCGCAGCGTGGCCACCTACGGCCTGCGCCACCCGGCGCACAGCGCCCGCCACGCCTTGGCACTGGGAGGCCAATTGGGCCGTGTCCTGCTGGGGGAAACGCTGCACAAACCCAACCCCCAGGACAGCCGGTTCTCCGATCCGACCTGGAGCCTGAACCCGTTTTACCGACGCGGCCTGCAGGCCTATCTCAGCTGGCAGAAACAGATCAGGGGCTGGATCGACGACAGCGGCATGAGCGAGGACGACCGGGCCCGCGCGCACTTTGCCTTCAACCTGCTCAACGATGCGGTGGCACCGTCCAACACCCTGCTCAATCCGCTGGCGATCAAGGAGATCTTCAACTCCGGCGGCAGCAGCGTGATCCGTGGCATCGGTCATCTGGTCGATGACCTGCTGCATAACGATGGCCTGCCCAGCCAGGTCACCAAACAGTCCTTCGAAGTCGGCAGGAACCTGGCCACTACCCCCGGTTCGGTGGTGTTTCGCAACGAACTGCTGGAACTGATCCAGTACAAGCCGATGAGCGAAAAACAGTACGCCCGGCCCCTGCTGGTCGTGCCGCCACAGATCAACAAGTTCTATATCTTCGACCTCAGCCCCACCAACAGCTTCGTGCAGTTCGCCCTGAAAAACGGCCTGCAGACCTTCATCATCAGCTGGCGCAACCCCGATGTCCGGCATCGCGAATGGGGCCTGTCGAGCTATGTCGAGGCCGTGGAGGAAGCCATGAACGTCTGCCGGGCGATCACCGGCAGTCGTGACGTGAACCTGATGGGGGCCTGTGCCGGCGGCCTGACCATTGCCGCCCTGCAAGGCCACCTGCAAGCCAAGCGACAACTGCGCCGGGTCTCCAGCTCCACCTACCTGGTCAGCCTGCTGGATAGTCAGTTGGACAGCCCGGCGACCCTGTTCGCCGACGAGCAGACCCTCGAGGCAGCCAAGCGCCGCTCCTATCAACGCGGCGTGCTCGACGGTCGCGACATGGCCAAGGTGTTCGCCTGGATGCGGCCCAACGACCTGATCTGGAATTACTGGGTCAACAATTACCTGCTGGGCAAGGAGCCGCCGGCGTTCGACATCCTCTACTGGAACAACGACAACACCCGGCTGCCGGCTGCCTTTCATGGCGATCTGCTGGATTTCTTCAAGCACAACCCGATGAGTCATCCCGGTGGCCTGGAAGTCTGCGGCACGCCAATCGACCTGCAAAAAGTCACGGTCGACAGTTTCAGCGTTGCCGGAATCAACGACCACATCACCCCCTGGGATGCGGTGTATCGCTCGACCCTGCTGCTGGGCGGCGAAAAGCGCTTCGTGCTGTCCAACAGCGGGCACGTGCAGAGCATCCTCAACCCGCCGAGCAACCCCAAGGCCAACTACGTCGAAAACGGCAAGCTCAGCAGCGACCCGCGGGCCTGGTACTACGACGCCAAGCACGTCGACGGCAGTTGGTGGACGCAATGGCTGGAATGGATCCAGCAGCGTTCCGGCGCCCAGCGCGAAACCCTGATGACCCTGGGCAACCAGAATTACCCACCGATGGAGGCGGCGCCTGGCACCTACGTGCGCGTCCGCTGAATTTCCCCGCGCCGCGGCCCGAGGGTCGCGGCCTGACTGAACAACCAAGAAGACTGGATGAAAACCCGCGACCGGATACTCGAATGTGCCCTGCAGCTGTTCAACCACAAGGGCGAACCCAATGTCTCGACCATGGAAGTTGCCAACGAAATGGGGATCAGCCCCGGCAACCTCTACTACCACTTTCACGGCAAGGAGCCGCTGGTCCTCGGGCTGTTCGAGCGTTTCCAGAATGAACTGACGCCCCTGCTAGATCCGCCCGCCGATGTGCACCTGGCGCCCGAAGACTACTGGCTGTTCCTGCACCTGATCGTCGAACGCCTGGCGCACTACCGCTTCCTGTTCCAGGACCTGTCCAACCTGGCCGGGCGCCTGCCGAAGCTGGCCAAGGGGATTCGCAACCTGCTCAACGCCCTGAAGCGCACCCTGGCCTCGCTGCTGGCCAGGCTCAAGGCTTCGGGCCAACTGGTCAGCGATACCCAGGCGCTGGGGCAACTGGTGGAACAGATCACCATGACCCTGCTGTTCTCGCTGGACTATCAGCGCATCCTCGATCGCGAGGGCGAGGTACGGGTGGTGGTCTACCAGATCATGATGCTGGTGGCTCCACACCTGTTGCCACCGGCGAAACTGGCCACCGAGCAGATGGCCCTGCGTTACCTCGACGAACACGATTGATCGGTGCCGCAAGAACCCCACAAACAAAAACGCCCGGCCTTTGCAGGCCGGGCGTTTTTGTATGTCCCGAAAAACTCAGGACTGGCTGGTTGGCGTCGCGGGTGCTGGCGCCGCAGTCGGGGTAACGACAGGGCTTGGCGCCACTGCGGAGTTCGCAGGGCTGACCGGTGCTGCCGGCTTGGCGACAACCGCTGGCTTCGGTGCTGCGGCCTTGGGTGCTGCCGGTTTTTTCACTGCTGGTTTTTTCGCCGCCGGTTTCGCCGCCGGTTTCGCAGCGGGCTTGGCCGCTGGTTTTGCCGCGGGCTTGGCGGATACTGGCTTGGCGGCAGGTTTTGCAGCCGGCTTGGCCGCCGCAGTTTTGGCTGCCGGTTTCGCGGCAGGCTTGGCTGCTGCTTTGGCCGGAGCCTTGGCTGCCGGTTTGGCTGCTGCTTTAGCCAGAGGCTTGGCCGCCGGTTTGGCCGCTGCAGTCTTGGCCGCGATCGGAGCTACCTTGGCGCCTGTGAGTTTCTCGATCTGTTTGGTCAGGGTGTCGACCTTGCTGTGCAGCGCCTTGACTTCATTGCGGCTGGGCACGCCCAGACGCGAAATGGCACTGTTCAAGCGCTTGTCGAATGCACCTTCCAGCTCGTCCCACTTGCCCAGCGCGCGGTCCTTGACGCCACTGATGCGCGATTTTGCCGAGCTCGCGGAGTCCTTGGCGGCATCGACTTTCTTGCCGACAGCGCTTTTGGTGAGCTTCTCGGCTTTCTCGCCATCCTTGACCAGCGACTCGAAAAGCTTGCTGCCGTCAGTGTCGATTTTCGAGTACACGCCTAAACCAGCAAGCCAGATTTTACGGGAGTAGTCTTCGACCTTCCCGATCCACGAGCTGCCTTCTTTTTCAGTATTCTTTTTACCAGCCATCCCGTTCTCCTTAATGTTTACGCGCGACACGTTCGAGCAATGCCGTCAGCTCATCGAGCTTAGCAGAGAGTGTCTCAACGTCATGTTTAGACGGAATGCCGATGCGATTCAAGGCACTTGCGACGCGCGTGTCAAAAGCCCTCTCGACTTTATCCAGCTGCACTTCGACTTTGCCCCTGAGACTGGTGACATCGCTCTTCACGTTATCAATCTGACTGTTGGCGGCCTCAAGTTGTTCAGTCACAACTTTTTTGCCTTTCTTTTCAACAGATTGACCGGCTTTAACGAGCTCTTGAAAGTACTCGCTGCCTTCCTGACCGACCTTGGTGTAGGCACCCAGGCCTGCCAGCCAGATCTTGCGGGCATAGGATTTGACTTCGCTCAGAGTGGTTGATGCGACATCAACTTTTTTCTTCAGAATTGCTTTGGCCATGGTGCACCTCACGCGCAGAAGGTTTGAGGAACTGCCCGCAGGAAAGTGGGCTCAGGCACAAAGTAGTGAGAAAAATTAGAATCGGCACCCTAACCAATGTCATAAAAAAGGTGGCGGGTTATTGGAGATGACCGGCTCGCCAGCGATGTTTTTCCAGGCGTCATGACAACACCCAAATCACCGGCAAGCCGACTTCGGTGAAAGCGGCTCAGACCAGGGCTTTATCCAGCGCCTTTTCGATTTCCGACTTGATCATGCCGCTCATGGCGGACATCAACAGGCCCAGCTCGACATCGACCCTGATCGAATCGTCGCCCACCTGCACCGCACCTTTGACCCCCGAACGCTTGAGGTTCAGGGTATCGCCCGACCACTGCGGCTCGAGGCCATACTGATCGGCCAGTTTCTGCGCCAACTGGTCAGCCTTTTCGCGGGCTGCTTCCTTACCCAGGCCGTGGGCACGCTCAACACTTATACGGGCCATTGAATGACTCCTGCTTTATCGGGACTTGCCTATGAGCGTCTTGAGCTGCGCTGCGTCAAAACGCCCCGGCGCTTCACTATCTTACATTCAGCCTTGCCAAGACAAAGACCGCCACCGGGATTAGAATGTCCCGCATTCTCTTTTGGTGACAGCGATATGACTGATCAGCGCAAAGGCAGCGATGCCGAACCCACCACTCACTTCGGCTTCAAAAACGTTCCGGAAAGCCAGAAGGCGGAAAAAGTCGCTGAGGTGTTCCACTCGGTGGCCGCCAAGTACGACTTGATGAACGACGTACTGTCCGGTGGCATGCATCGCCTGTGGAAACGCTTCACGATCGAATTGTCCGGCGTTCGCCCTGGCAATCGCGTGCTGGACATCGCCGGCGGCACCGGCGACCTGACCCGCAAGTTCTCCCATCTGGTGGGTCCTACCGGCCAGGTGGTGCTGGCGGACATCAACGCCTCCATGCTCAAGGTCGGTCGCGACCGCCTGCTCGACAAGGGCGTGGCCGGCAACATCGAGTTCGTTCAGGCCGACGCGGAAAAGCTGCCGTTCCCGGACAACCATTTCGACGTCGTGACCATCGCCTTCGGCCTGCGCAACGTGACCCACAAGGAAGACGCCCTGCGCTCGATGCTGCGGGTGCTCAAGCCCGGTGGCCGCCTGCTGGTACTGGAGTTCTCCAAGCCGACCAACGCGCTGATGTCCAAGGTCTACGACGCCTACTCGTTCGCCTTCATGCCGCTGGCCGGCAAGCTGATCACCAACGACTCGGAAAGCTATCGCTACCTGGCCGAATCGATCCGCATGCACCCGAACCAGGAAACCCTGAAGTCGATGATGGTCGAGGCCGGCTTCGATCGCGTGACCTACCACAACATGACCGCGGGCATCGTCGCCCTGCACCGCGGCATCAAACCCTGATGTTGTTCAGCGGCCTGCTTGCCAGCGTCGAACACGGCCTCAACCGTGTACTGCGTCTCGACAGCACGGCTTTGCCACGCTTGCAGCATTTGAACGGCAAGGTCATCGCCGTCGATTGCCGCAGCCCGAGCGTGCAGCTGTTCGTCATTCCTGGCGATGAGGGCCTGACCCTCGCCGCGCATTGGACGGCCGACGCCGACTGCACCCTGCGGGCGCCGGCCTCGAGCCTGGTGCGCCTGGCCCTGAGCCAGGACAAGACCTCGGTGCTGCACAGCCCCGAAGTCGAGCTGGAAGGCGACAGCGGCGTGCTGCTGGAACTGGCGGCCATCCTCCAGGACCTCGAACTGGACTGGGAGTACGAACTCTCGCGCTGGCTCGGCCCGGTGGCCACCCAGCTGTTCAGCGGCCATTTACGCAGCCGCGCGCGCTGGTATCGCCAGGGTTTCGCCAGCCTGAACCAGAATCTCGCCGAATACCTGGCCGAAGAGTCGCGCACCCTGGTGGGCCAGCGCGAAGCCGAAGCCCGCTTCAGTGAACTGGACCGGGTCAAGCTCGACCTGGAACGCCTCGAGGCGCGCTTCGAGCGCCTTTCCCGATCCCTTGACCCAAGCGATAACGCATGAAGCTGCTTGCCGTCCGCCGTTTGTTGCGCATCCAGCGCGTCGTGATCCGCTACCGCCTCGATGACCTGCTGTTCGCCCTGCCCCTGCCCTGGTTCCTCCTGGCGCTGCGCTACGCCTTGCCCTGGCGCTGGTTCCCGCGCAAGCAGCTGGAGCTGAGCCGCGGTGCGCGCCTGCGCCTGGCCTTGCAGGACCTGGGGCCGATCTTCATCAAGTTCGGACAGATTCTCTCGACCCGCCGCGATCTGCTGCCCGAAGACATCGCCGACGAGCTGATGCTGCTGCAGGACCGCGTGCCGCCCTTCGATTCGAAGAAGTCGGTGGCGCTGATCGAGGAGCAACTGGGCAAGAAGATCAGCGATGTGTTCAGCCGCTTCGATATCGAGCCCCTGGCCTCCGCTTCGGTGGCGCAAGTCCACGCCGCCCAGCTCAAGAGCGGCGAAGAAGTGGTGGTCAAGGTCATCCGCCCGGGCCTCAAGCCGGTCATCGCCCAGGACCTGGCCTGGCTGTTCATCCTTGCCCGCGCCGCCGAAAAGGTTTCGGCCGACGCCCGCCTGCTGCACCCGGTGGATGTGGTCAGCGATTACGAAAAAACCATCTACGACGAACTCGACCTGTTGCGCGAAGCGGCCAACGCCAGCCAGCTCAAGCGCAACTTCGAAGGCTCGCCGCTACTCTACGTGCCGCAGGTCTACTGGGACTGGTGCCGGCCGAAAGTGCTGGTCATGGAGCGCATCTACGGGATCCAGGTGACCGACCTGGCCACCCTGGCCGACCAGCGCACCGACATGAAAATGCTCGCCGAGCGCGGCGTGGAGATCTTCTTCACCCAGGTGTTCCGCGACAGCTTCTTCCACGCCGACATGCACCCGGGCAACATCTTCGTCAGCACCGTGCAGCCGTGGAGCCCGCAATACATTGCCATCGACTGCGGCATCGTCGGCAGCCTGACCCCGGAAGACCAGGACTACCTGGCGCGCAACCTGTTCGCGTTCTTCAAGCGTGATTACCGGCGCGTGGCGCAGTTGCACATCGATTCGGGCTGGGTGCCGGCAGAGACCAAACTCAACGAATTCGAAGCGGCGATCCGTACCGTGTGCGAGCCGATCTTCGAAAAACCGTTAAAAGATATTTCCTTCGGCCAGGTGCTGATGCGCCTGTTCCAGACCGCTCGCCGCTTCAACATGGAAGTGCAGCCGCAACTGGTGCTGCTGCAAAAGACCCTGCTGAACATCGAAGGCCTGGGCCGCCAGCTGTACCCGGAGCTGGACCTGTGGAACACCGCCCAGCCGTTCCTCGAACGCTGGATGCGCGAGCGCGTCAGCCCCAAAGCCTTGCTGGGCAACCTGCACAGCCAGGTCGAACAACTGCCGCACCTGGCCAACATGACCCGCGACCTGCTCGAACGCATGTCCCAGCCCCATGCCCAGGACCCTTCGCCGCCCTGGAAACGGCGCAAGGACGACTGGTTCCTGCGCCTTCTCGGCGCGGCGCACCTGGCCGGTGGCGCGATCCTCGCGGCCGGCGGACCGCTGAACGAGCTGGGTCACTGGCCGGCCGGCATCATGATGGCCGTGGGCTTGTATCTGGTCGTGCGCCGATAGCCAGCCGGGCTAGCGGCTGGCACACTGTTTCTCATCGCCGAGGCTCGACGAGCGCGTCGGGCCCTGTTGTCGGAGTCGAAGATGAAAGATTGGCTGGACGAGATCAAATGGGACGCTGACGGCCTGGTGCCGGCCATCGCCCAGGATCACAAGACCGGGCGCGTGCTGATGATGGCCTGGATGAACCGCGAGGCGCTGAGCCTGACCGCTGCCGAAAACCGTGCCATCTACTGGTCACGTTCGCGTGGCAAGCTATGGCGCAAGGGAGAAGAGTCCGGGCATGTGCAAAAGCTCCATGAAATGCGCCTGGACTGCGATGCCGACGTCATCATCCTGATGGTCGAACAGATCGGCGACATTGCCTGCCACACAGGCCGCCAGAGCTGCTTCTACCGCGTTTATGAAAACGGCGACTGGAAAACGGTCGATCCGGTACTCAAAGACCCGCACGCGATCTATCAAGCAGGACACTGAACATGAGCGATACCCTGACCCGTCTGGCCCAGGTGCTGGAAGAGCGCAAAGGCGCCGCCGCCGACACTTCCTATGTCGCCAGCCTGTACCACAAGGGCCTGAACAAGATTCTGGAAAAAGTCGGCGAGGAATCGGTGGAAACCATCATTGCCGCCAAGGACGCCGCCCACAGCGGCGACTGCAGCGATGTGATCTACGAAACCGCCGACCTGTGGTTCCACACCATGGTCATGCTCGCCCAGCTGGGGCAGCATCCGCAGGCCGTTCTCGATGAACTGGACCGGCGCTTCGGTTTGTCCGGACACGCCGAGAAAGCCTCGCGTCCGTCCGCCTGAACATCATTTAGAGAGGAAACGCAGCATGGGCATTTTTGACTGGAAACACTGGATCGTCATCCTGGTTGTCGTGGTGCTGGTGTTCGGCACCAAGAAACTGAAAAACCTCGGCACCGATGTCGGCGAATCGATCAAGGGCTTTCGCAAGGCCATGAACGACGACGAAAAACCCGCCGAGCCTGGCGTGCCTCCGACCGCCCAGCCTGCTCCGCCGGTCCAGCCGCAAAGCGCTCCGCTGAACCAGCCGCACACCATCGACGTGCAGGCGCAAAAAGTCGAAGAGCCGACCCGCAAAGACTCGTGAGCACTGACTAATGTTTGGTATCAGCTTCTCTGAACTGCTGCTCGTCGGCCTGGTGGCCCTGCTGGTGCTCGGCCCCGAGCGTCTGCCGGGCGCCGCGCGCACGGCTGGCCTGTGGATCGGCCGCCTGAAGCGCAGCTTCAATGCGATCAAGCAGGAAGTTGAACGGGAAATCGGTGCCGATGAAATTCGTCGGCAACTGCACAACGAACACATTCTGTCGCTGGAACAGGAAGCGCGGAAAATCCTCAATCCGATCCAGCAACAGCCGACACCGGTCGAGCCCGTGGCCGAACAGAGCATTCATGCGCCCGCCGCGGCGCCTGAAGCGCCCGCCAGCGCGACCACGGCGAGCCCTACTGCCGCAACTGCACCGGCCGAACCGGCTGCGCCCGTGACAACGCCTGTCACGCCAGCCCCCCACGACCCTACTTTGCCGCCGCGAGCCCCATGAGCGATATTCCGGAAAACGACCAACATATGCCGCTGGTGTCGCACCTCACCGAGTTGCGCACCCGGTTGCTGCGCTGCGTGGCGGCGATCTTCCTGATCTTCGGCGGGCTGTTCGCCTTCACCCAGCAGATCTACACCATCGTCTCCACGCCGTTGCGCCAGTACCTGCCGGCGGGCGCAACGATGATCGCCACCGACGTGGCGTCGCCGTTCCTGACCCCGCTCAAGCTGACGATGATGGTCTCGCTGTTCCTGGCGATCCCGGTGATCCTGCACCAGATCTGGGGCTTCATCGCCCCCGGCCTGTACAAGCATGAAAAGCGCATCGCCGTACCACTGCTGGTCTCCAGCATCCTGCTGTTCTACATCGGCATGGCCTTCGCCTATTTCCTGGTGTTCCCGCTGATCTTCAAGTTCTTCGCCGCGGCCACCCCGGCCGGCGTGGAAATGATGACCGACATCACCAGCTACCTCGATTTCGTCATGACCCTGTTCTTCGCCTTCGGCGTGGCGTTCGAGATCCCGGTGGCGGTGGTGCTGCTGGTGTGGATCGGCGTGGTCGACGTCGCCTACCTGAAGAAGATCCGCCCATACGTGATCATCGGCTGCTTCGTGGTCGGCATGATCCTGACCCCGCCGGACATCTTCTCCCAAACCCTGCTGGCGGTACCGATGTGGCTGCTGTTCGAGATCGGCATCCTGTTCGGCAGCCTGATCAGCAAACGCGGCGACCATCCGGACGACCAGCCGGCGGAAGACCACAACGACCAGCCGCCAGCGACCCAAGCGTGAACCTGCTGCTGCTCGAGGAGGCCGACTTCATCGCGGCCGACCGGGTGATCCTGCGCGATCGCCGCCTGACCCACATGCAGGAAGTCCATCGGGCCGCGGTGGGCGACAGCCTGCGGGTCGGCCGTATCGGCGGGTTGATGGGCTCGGCCGAACTGCTGCGCCTGGAGCCTGGGGAAGCCGAACTGCAAGTCAGCCTCGACCAGCCACCGCCGACCAAGCTGCCCCTGACCCTGGTGCTGGCCCTGCCGCGCCCGAAAATGCTCCGCCGGGTGCTGCAAACCGTCGCGGCCATGGGCGTGCCCCGGCTGGTGCTGGTGAACAGCTACCGGGTCGAGAAAAGCTTCTGGCAAACGCCTTTCCTCGAACCCGAGGCGATTCGCGAGCAACTGATCCTCGGCCTGGAACAGGCCCGCGACAGCGTGCTGCCGGAAGTGGTCATCGAAAAGCGCTTCAAACCCTTCGTCGAAGACCGCCTGCCAGCGCTGGTCGAAGGCACCCTCGGCCTGGTCGGCCATCCCGGCCAATACCCGGCCTGCCCTCGCGGCCTGGATGAGCCGGTGACCCTGGCCATCGGCCCGGAAGGCGGCTGGATCCCCTACGAAATCGACCTGCTGGGCAAGTCCGGCCTGCAACCGGTGCAACTCGGCGAACGCATCCTGCGGGTCGAAACCGCCGTCACCGCCCTTCTCGCCCGCCTCTTCTAACTAACCCCCACTCCCGTAGGAGCGAGGCTTGCCCGCGATAGCGCGGTGCCTGACACGGCGCCATCGCCGGCAAGCCTCGCTGCTGTTACACGGACGCTTCAGATTTATCTGACGCAGCCGATAGGTTCTCTACAAAACCTATTAATAGCCCAAGGGAGTTCGCGGCATGTACCGTTGGTTAGCCCAGAGTCTGGGAAATGTGAGCGTCAACCTCAAACTCGGCGTTGGCTTCGGTCTGGTGCTGCTACTGACCCTGCTGATCACCGCGACCGGCTGGCTGGGCCTGGGCAATGTGATCGAGCGCGGCGACAAGCTGGGCTACATCTCCAGCCTCAACGAGCTGACCAAGGACCTGCGCATCGCGCGCCTGGACTATGAAATGCGCCGTGGCGAGCAGGGACCGGGGGCCGTCAGCGAGCTGCTGAACAAGCTCGACGAAGGCCTGCAACGCGCACGCAAGATGCTGGAAATGCCTGAAAGCATCGCCATGATCGACCAGCAGATCGCCGCCGTCAGCGAGTACAAGCTGGCCTTCGCCGACATGACCCGCGCCACCGCCAGCCGCGAAGCCGCCCGCGCCAAACTGGGCGCCACCGCCGATAACGCCGTGGCCCGGGTGGCCGAAGTGGAGAAATCCATGCTGCAGGGCGACAGCGTGGCGCAGTTCAATAGCGTCATCGACCTGAGCAAACTGATCCAGCAGGCGCGCTTCCAGGTCCGCGGCTACACCTACAGCGGCAAGGCCGAGGCCGAACAGCCGGCGCTGGACGCCATCGACAACGCCCTGAACAACCTCGCCAGCCTGCCGGCCAAGCTGCCGGAACAGCACCTGGCCAACCTGCAACAGGCCACCGAAGCCCTCAAGGGCTATCGCTCCGCCGTCAGCGAGTTTCGCGACTCCCAGGTGGCCAGCGCCGCCGCGCTCAAACGCATGGCGGCCCAGGGCGACCGCCTGATGGACGTCAGCAAGCAGCTGACCGCCGCGCAAACCCACAAACGCGACAGCGACGCCGCCCGGGCCAGAAGCACCCTGGCCATCGTCACCGCCCTGGCCCTGCTGTTCGGCCTGGTTGCTGCCTGGAGCATCACCCGGCAGATCGTCATCCCGCTGCGCCAGACCCTCAAGGTGGTCGAGCGTGTCGCCTCGGGCGATCTCAGCGAAAACCTGCAGGTCGAGCGTCGCGACGAGCTCGGCCAGCTGCAACGGGCCATGCAACGCATGACCCTGAGCCTGCGCGAGCTGATCGGCGGCATCAGCGATGGCGTCACCCAGATTGCCAGCGCCGCCGAGCAACTGTCGGCGGTGACCGAGCAGACCAGCGCCGGAGTCAACAGCCAGAAAGTCGAGACCGACCAGGTCGCCACCGCCATGAATGAAATGGCCGCCACGGTCCAGGAAGTCGCGCGCAACGCCGAGGAAGCCTCGGAAGCCGCGGTCGCCGCCGATCAGCAGGCCCGCGAGGGCGACAAGGTAGTTGGCGAGGCGATCGCACAGATCGAACGCCTGGCCGCCGAGGTCGGCAACTCAACCGCCGCCATGGGCCACCTGAAGCAGGAAAGCGACAAGATCGGCAGTGTGCTCGACGTGATCAAGTCGGTCGCCCAGCAGACCAACCTGCTGGCCCTCAACGCCGCCATCGAAGCCGCCCGCGCGGGTGAAGCCGGTCGTGGTTTCGCCGTGGTGGCCGACGAGGTGCGCAGCCTGGCGCAGCGCACCCAGAAGTCCACCGAAGAGATCGAGGAGCTGATCGTCGGCCTGCAGAACGGCACCCAGGAAGTGGCCAACATCATGGACAACAGCCGCAACCTGACCGACAGCAGCGTAGAGCTGACCCGTCGGGCCGGTGGCTCGCTGGAAAACATCACCCGCACCGTCTCGGCGATCCAGGCGATGAACCAGCAGATCGCCGCCGCGGCCGAGCAGCAGAGCGCGGTGGCCGAGGAAATCAACAGAAGCGTGCTGAACGTGCGCGACGTGTCCGAGCAGACCTCGGCAGCCAGTGAGGAAACAGCGGCCTCCAGCGTCGAGCTGGCGCGCCTGGGGACCCATCTGCAGACCCTGGTCGGGCGCTTCCGGGTTTGAGCCGAGCCGGTTTCGCTTGATATCGGGGTGAAACAATCGCGGGCAAGCCTCGCTCCTACAGATAAAGGTCATCTGT
>NZ_JAQZAA010000084.1:0-42642 GCF_028640875.1 Pseudomonas sp. SBT1-2
TGAAACCTGTAGGAGCGAGGCTTGCCCGCGATAGTGTCTTCACAGACACCGCACAAATAAAAATCGCAGCCTTGGCTGCGATTTTTTATGGCTAGCGACAGCCCGGATTATTTGTCCTTGAACTGCGCCTCGCGCTTGGCGATAAACGCCGCCATGCCTTCCTTCTGATCCTCGGTGGCGAAGGCCGCATGGAACACCCGGCGCTCGAAACGCACGCCTTCCGACAGGCTGACTTCGAAGGCGCGGTTCACGCTTTCCTTGATCATCATGCTCACGGGCACCGATTTGGCGGCGATCAGCGCCGCGACTTTCAGCGCTTCGTCCAGCAGCTCATCGGCCGGCACGATACGCGCGACGATGCCGCAACGCTCGGCTTCCACCGCATCGATAAACCGCCCGGTCAGGCACATTTCCATGGCCTTGGCCTTGCCCACCGCGCGGGTCAGGCGCTGGGTGCCGCCCATGCCCGGCAGCACGCCGAGGTTGATTTCCGGCTGGCCGAACTTGGCGTTGTCGCCGGCCAGGATGAAGTCGCACATCAGCGCCAGCTCGCAGCCACCGCCCAGGGCAAAACCGTTGACCGCGGCGATGATCGGCTTGCGCCGGTTGGCCACCCGGTCACTGTCGCTGAACAGGTCGTCCATGTAGATCTGCGGGTAGGTCAGCTCGGCCATTTCCTTGATGTCGGCACCGGCGGCGAAGGCCTTCTTCGAGCCGGTGAGGACGATGCAGCCGATCCGTGGATCGGCTTCCAGGCTGTCCAGGGCCTGGTTCACTTCGCTGACGATCTGCGCATTGAGGGCGTTCAGCGCCTGCGGGCGGTTGAGGGTGATCAGGCCGACGCGGTCCTTGATCTCCAACAGAATGGTTTCGTAACTCATGGATCAGCTCCTGCTAAAAGTCAGAGGTTGCGCGAAATGACCATGCGCTGAATGTCGCTGGTGCCTTCGTAGATCTGGCAGACCCGCACGTCGCGGTAGATGCGCTCCAGCGGAAAGTCGTTCAAGTAGCCATAGCCGCCCAGGGTTTGCAAGGCGGCGGAACAGACCTTCTCGGCCATTTCCGAGGCGAACAGCTTGGCCATCGACGCCTCCACCAGCGCCGGCTTGCCGCTGTCGCGCAGGGTCGCGGCGTAGTGCACCATCTGCCGCGCCACGGCGATCTGGGTGGCCATGTCCGCCAGGCGGAAAGCCACCGCCTGATGCTCGATGATCGGCTTGCCGAAGCTCTGCCGTTCGCGGGCATAGTCACGGGCAGCCTCGAAGGCCGCACGGGCCATGCCCACCGATTGCGAGGCAATGCCCACGCGGCCGCCTTCGAGGTTGGCCAGGGCGATCTTGTAGCCCTCGCCCTCCTCGCCCAGGCGGTTGGCCACCGGCACCTTCACATCCTCGAAGAGAATCTGGCAGGTGTCGGAGGCATGCTGGCCGAGCTTGTCCTCCACCCGCGCGACGCTGTAGCCCGGCGCGTCGGTGGGCACGATAAAGGCGCTGATGCCGCGCTTGCCGGCCGCCGGGTCGGTCACCGCGAACACGATCACCACCCCGGCGTTCTGCCCGGAGGTAATGAACTGCTTGCAGCCGTTGAGCACGTAATGGTCGCCCTCCAACCGCGCCCGGGTTTTCAGGCTGCTGGCGTCGGAGCCGGCCTGGGGTTCGGTCAGGGCGAAGGCGCCGAGCATCGCACCGCTGGCCAGGGGCTTGAGGAAACGCTCCTTCTGCTCGTCGTTGCCGAACTTGAGGATCGGCACGCAGCCCACCGAGTTGTGCACGCTCATGATGGTCGAGCAGGCGCCGTCGCCGGCGGCGATCTCTTCCAGGGCCATGGCATAGGCCAGGTAGCCGGTGTCGCAACCGCCCCACTGCTCCGGCACCAGCATGCCGAAGAAGCCCAGCCCGGCCATCTCGCCGATGGCCTCGCGAGGGAAGCGATGCTCGCGGTCCCATTCGGCGGCGAACGGCTTCAAGCGTTCCTGGGCGAACTGCCGGGCCGCGTCGCTGATCTGCTGTTGTTCGTCATTAGGCAGCATGGTGATTCCTTAATACAGGCATTCGACGGCCATGGCCGTGGCTTCGCCGCCGCCGATGCAGATCGCCGCGACGCCACGCTTCAGGCCTTTCTGGCGCAGGGCCGAGAGCAGGGTCACGAGGATCCGCGCGCCGGACGCGCCGATCGGGTGGCCCAGGGCGCAGGCGCCGCCGTGGACGTTGACCTTGTCGTGGGGGATTTCCAGCTTCTGCATGGTGACCAGGCTGACCACGGCAAAGGCTTCGTTGATTTCGAACAGCTCGACCTGGTCCAGCGACCAGCCGGTCTTCTTCAGCAGTTTCTTGATCGCCCCGACCGGCGCCACCGGGAACAGTCCCGGGGTATCGGCGAACGCCGCATGACCGTGGATCACCGCCAGGGGCTTGAGGCCACGTTTCTCGGCCTCGGAACGGCGCATCAGCACCAGGGCCGCGGCGCCGTCGGAGATCGAACTGGAGTTGGCCGCGGTGACGGTGCCACCGTCGCGGAACGCCGGTTTCAGCGTGGCGATCTTGTCGAGCTTGGCCTTGGGCGGCTGTTCGTCGTCGCTGATGGTCTGCTGTTCCTTGCCGACAGTGACCTGCAGCGGCACGATTTCCGCCTTGAAGCTGCCGTCCTTGATCGCCTGTTGGGCGCGGGTCAGCGAGGCCACGGCGAAGGCGTCCTGGGCTTCGCGACTGAAGCCGTTGGTCTCGGCGCAGTCTTCGGCGAAGGTGCCCATCAGGCGGCCCTTGTCGTAGGCGTCTTCGAGACCGTCGAGGAACATATGGTCGAGCACCCGCCCGTGGCCCATGCGGTAGCCGCTGCGGGCGCGATCCAGCAGGTACGGCGCGTTGGACATGCTTTCCATGCCGCCGGCGATCACCACCTCGGCGCTGCCGGCCAGCAGCATGTCGTGGGCGGCGATGGTCGCGGCCATGCCGGAGCCGCACATCTTGTTCAGGGTGGTGCAGCGGGTGGCCTTGTCCAGCCCGGCGCCCAGCGCCGCCTGACGGGCCGGCGCCTGGCCGAGACCGGCCGGCAGCACGCAGCCGAACAGCACTTCATCGACGCTGTCGCTGGCCACCCCAGCGCGCTCCACCGCGGCCTTGATCGCGGCGGCGCCGAGTTGCGGCGCGGTCAGGCTTTTCAGCTCGCCCTGGAAACCGCCCATCGGGGTGCGGACGGCGCTGACGATAACGATCGGATCTTGGTTCATGAAGAGTCCTCCTTACTTGGCTGCCATGCGCAAGGCGCCGTCGAGACGGATCACCTCGCCATTGAGCATGCTGTTGCTAATGATATGCCCGACCAGCGCGGCGTACTCGTCCGGCTTGCCCAGGCGTGGCGGGAACGGCACGCCGGCGGCCAGGGAAGCGCGGACTTCGTCGCTCATGCCGGCCATCATCGGGGTTTCGAAAATGCCCGGGGCGATGGTCATCACCCGGATACCGTAGCGCGCCAGTTCGCGGGCGGCCGGCAGGGTCAGGCTGGCGATCGCGCCCTTGGACGCGGCATAGGCGGCCTGGCCGATCTGCCCGTCGAAGGCTGCCGCCGAAGCGGTGTTGATGATTACCCCGCGCTCGCCGTCGGCGTTCGGTTCGCTATTGGCGATGGCCGCGGCGGCCAGTCGCATCAGGTTGAAACTGCCGATCAGGTTGACGTTGATCACCTGGCTGAAGCTGGCCAGGGCATGCGGACCGTGCTTGCCGAGGATCTTCTCGCCGCGCACGATCCCGGCGCAGTTGACCAGCCCATGCAGGCTGCCGAACGCCTTGAGCGTGGCCTGCACCGCCGCTTCGGCGGCCGCTTCGTCAGTGATATCGGCGACCGTGCTCCGGCAGCCGAGCTGCTGCGCCTGGGCCGCGACGGCCTCGGCATTGAGGTCCACCAGCATCACCTGGGCGCCGGCCTTGACCAGCATCTGCGCGGTGGCCGCACCGAGACCGGAAGCGCCGCCGCTGACGAGAAAAACCTTGTTTTCGATGTGCATCATGAGTTCCTGGGTAATTCAGGCCGAAGCCTTGTGCGCCGCGGCCTCTTGAGCCTTGGCGATTTCCTGGTTGCGCAGGATGAAGCGCTGCAACTTGCCGCTTGGGGTTTTCGGCAATTCGCTGACAAATTCGATTTCACGGGGGTACGAGTGCGCGGCCAGGCGCTTGCGCACATGCTGGCGCAGCTCTTCGGCCAGCTCCGGCGCGGCGCGGTATTGCGGGCTGAGCACGACGAAGGCCTTGACCAGCTCGGTGCGCTCCGGATCGGGCTTACCGATCACCGCCGCCTCGACCACCGCCGGGTGCTCGATCAGCGCGCTTTCCACGTCGAACGGGCCGACCCGGTAACCCGAGGTGGTGATCACATCGTCACTGCGGCCGACGAAGCTGATGCTGCCGTCCGGGTTCAGCTCCACGGTGTCGCCGCTGAGGTAGTAGTTACCGACGAAGGCCTTGGTCACCACACCGTCGTAGCCGTTGAACCAGCACATCGGCGACTGGCTGCGGTCGATGGCGAGGATCCCCGGCTGGCCCACCGACAGTTCCTGGTGCTGCTCGTCGAGCACCACGATGCGGTGGCCCGGCGAGGCGAAACCGGCCGCGCCGACATGCACCGGATGCTCCAGGCCATGGTGGTTGCACAGGACCATGCCCAGCTCGGTCTGGCCGTAATGGTCATGGATCACCACGCCGAGGTTGTCGGCGAACCAGCGGATCACCTCCGGGTTCAGCGGCTCGCCGGCGCTGCTGACGATGCGCAGCTTGCCCTTGATCGAGCGGGCGAACTCGTCGCCGCCGGCAATCAGCAGGCGGTAGGCGGTCGGCGAACCGGTGAGGTTGCTGATCCCGTATTTGTTGATCACCCGGCAGGTGCTTTCCAGGGTGAAGGGCCCATCGTAGAAGGTGATCGGGTGGCCCAGGCCCAACGGGCCGGTGACGCCAAAATAGATGCCGTAGGCCCAGCCCGGGTCGGCGACGTTCCAGAACGCGTCCTCGGGACGCAGGTCGACGGCGTCGCGGGTGTAGCTCTGGAACGCGACGATGGCCTTGAGCGGCACGTACAGGGCCTTGGACGGGCCGGTGGTGCCGGAGGTGAACATCAGCAGGAACGGGTCTTCGCCCGTCAGCAGCACGGGTTCGCACTGCGCCGGGTAATTGGCCAGTTCGGCCCAGAAACTGAAATCGCCACGGACGATGCCCTGGCCCTTGGCGCCCGCGACCGTGACGATGGTCGGGCAGTCGGCCACCTCATTGAGCTTTGGCCGGTTGACCGCGTCGGTCACCACCACTTTGGCCCCGGAGCTGTTCAGGCGGTGTTCGATGGCCTTGGGGCCGAAGGCGGTGAACAGCGGCTGGTAGACCGCGCCGATGCGCCAGGTGGCGAGCACCGCGATCAGCAGTTCGACGTTGCGCGGCAGCAGGCCGGCGACCTTGTCGCCCTTGCCCACGCCCTGGGCCAGGAGGAAGTTGGCGAAACGCGCGGCCTGCCCCTGCAACTCGCTGAAGGTGTAGGTCGCGCTACTGCCGTCGCGGCCCTCCCAGAACAGCGCGATGCGCCCCGGCAAGGCGTGCCGGTCACAGCATTCGACGCAGGCATTGAGTGCCGACAAGGAGCCCTGCAGGGCCGCATCGACGGTGTGCTGGTAATTGAAGTGTGCCGTGGCAGACAGGTAATCGCGCATTGCCAGAATCCCTCGCTGTTCTTATTAGGATGGGAACTACAAAAACATCGGGCAAATACTGGCGCCACGGCCCGGGCGGGACAATGGTCAAAGCTTTCAAGTTGCGTGACTGGTTTGGCCAAGAACCCCATGGCGGTCAAGGCGCCCTGTAGCCGCTGCCAAGCGACAGCGAGGCTGCGATCGACCCGCGTAGCGGTCGCAACCGAGGCAACGCATTCAGCCTGACACACCGCAAGCTCAGGTTTTGCGGCAACTGCGTTGCCGATCGCAGCCTCGCGCTGCTCGACAGCGGCTACAGGGATGCGCTCAAGTCGGGTCGTTGAGGATCAGGCTGCGGTAATGCCCGGGGTTGGAGCCGGACCATTTGCGAAAGGCTTTGTAGAACGAACTGGCGTCGGCGAAGCCCAGGCGGCTGGCGATTTCCGTGAAGCTGATCTGCGGCTCGGCCAGCCAGGCGATCGCCAGTTCCTTGCGCACCCCGTCCTTGATTCCCTGGTAGGTCTGCCCCTCTTCCGCCAGGCGGCGACGCAGGGTCGAGGCCGACATGCACAGGCTGTGGGCCAGGCTCTCGGTTTCCGGCCACTGCGCGGCGGGCAGCTGGCGCAGATCGTGCTTGATGCGGCTGGCCAGGCTCTGCGGGTCGCGGTATTTGACCAGGATATTGGCCGGCGCCTGGGCCAGGAAACGCTTGAGCTCCTCGTCAGTGCGCTTGATCGGCAGGTCCAGGCAGTCGGCGGCGACGATCATCCGCGTGCGCGGCCGGTCGAACCGCAGGTTCTGCGAGAACATCACCTGGTAGTCGTCGCAGAAATCCGGCTCCGGGCAGCGCAGCTCGATGGCCAGGATCGGGATGCGTCGCCCGGCCAGCCAGCAGGCCACGCCGTGGACGATCATCCAGTAGGTGAAATAGGTGAAGGCCCGGCGCGGCGCCTGCTCGTCCTCCAGCAGGACGATCTCCGCCAGGCTCTGCTGGCGCACCAGCTGGGCCGGCAGGTGTTCGAGCATCAGCGACAGGAACGCCAGCCCGGACTCCAGGCCCGCCGCCAGGTTCTGCCGGGCCATCGCGGTGCGGCAAAGAAACTCCAGGCTGCCGGACTTGAGCTTGCGCGGGTCCATGCCGAAGAACTCGTCGTCCGTGCGCCGGGCCAGCAGGCGCCACAGCCGGGCATAGGCCACCGCCGGCACGCGGGCGGCGCTGACGTCCAGCCGGGCCGGGTCGATGCCGACCTTGAGCAGCACTTCTTCGCTGGCGGCACCCGGGGCGCAGCTTTGCAGCAGCGCTTCGCGCACCAGTTGCATGGAGATCGTGTCTTTTTCCGACATCGCGCGTAACTGCTTCCTGCATAAGGAGATTTGTCGGTCATCTTAGGCAGTGACGAGGAAAAAGCCAGTGGGCTTTTGGCTAAGCGGCCCATCTCGTTCCGTCCCGGCTCCTGAACTTTGTGCGCCGCTGCCTGCAGTGCTCTGCGCAGCGACAGGCTGCCGCCCATTCGCCGTCGCCCCAGGCAGATAAGCCTCAGCACACCGAAAGAAAAATCCCTTACAAGTCCTGATCTTGCCTTCGCCACAAAAAGATAAATCTCATTAACGCCAAAAAATTGTAAGCGTTCTTGTACATTCCGTTTTTAATAATCAATCTTAAATAGGATTTAATCTCATCAAACCCAAAGAGTGATTCTCATGGATAGCAAAGCCCCCTCCTCCTTGCCACAGCACCGTCTGCTGGCCCCCACAATAGGCCTCGCCATCGTCTCTGCCTCCGGTCTCACCGCTGCTGGCGAACGGCAGAACGTCTTGCAACTGGACAACATCAAGGTCGAGGCGGAGGAAGGCAAAGGCTACAAGACCGAACGTTCGTCTTCCGCCAAGTACGTGGCGCCGCTGCTGGACACCCCGCAGACCATCACCGTGGTGCCGCCCAAGCTGATCCAGGAACAGCAGGCGCTGAGCCTGCGCCAGGTGCTGTCGAACGTGTCCGGTATCACCTTCAACGCCGGCGAAGGCGGTGGCGGCTCGGGGGACAGCATCAACATCCGCGGCTTCTCGGCCAACAGCAACCTGCAGATCGACGGCCTGCGCGACAGCGCGCAGACCAACCGTTCCGACACCTTCAACGTCGAGCAGGTGGAGGTCATCAAGGGCCCCAACTCGGTGTTCGGCGGCGCCGGCACCACCGGTGGCAGCATCAACCTGGTCAGCAAGCAACCGAAAAACCAGGCGTTCACCCGCCTCGGCGGCAGCCTCGGCACCTACAACTACTACCGCCTGACGTTGGACAGCAACCAGCCCCTGGAAGGCGTCGGCCAGGACAGCGCGGTACGGATCAACCTGATGGGCCATCAGAACGATGTGCCCGGCCGCGACAAGATCGACCGCGAGCGCTGGGGCATCGCGCCGTCGTTGCGCCTGGGTTTCAGCGACGCCACCCGGCTGACCCTCAGCGCCTTCCACCAGACCGACGACAACCTGCCCGACTACGGCGTACCGGCGCTGGACGGCAAGAAGCTGGCCGGGGTCAAGCGCGATGCCTATTTCGGCTGGAAGAATCTGGACAAGGAGCAGATCGAACAGAACGCCTTCACCGCCGATTTCGAGCATGACTTCAGCGACCACCTGCGCCTGCAGAACCTCACGCGCTACAGCCGCACCGCGCGCGACACCATCGTCTCGGCGTCCCATGTCAACACCAGCGGCGTGCCGGCGGGCCGCTACCGTCCGGCCGGGCCCCAGGCCTACGGGCGCGACGCCACCACCGAGATGTGGATCAACCAGAGCAACCTGATCGGCGACTTCGAGTTCGCCGGCATGCGCCACGACCTGGTGGCGGGCGTGGAACTGTCCCGGGAAACCCTCGACCTGAAGACCTACAACCATGGCCTGGGCAGCGCGCTGTATCCGCGCGACGGCTATGCCCTGGGCAGCCCGCCCGGGCGCTGGAACGGCCCGGTCAACAAGGCCACCAGCGGCTATACCGAGACCACCCTCAAGGGCCAGGCGTACTACCTGTTCGATACCATCGCCCTGAGCGAGCGCTGGGACCTCAACCTCGGCCTGCGCTACGACAAGATCAAGGGCGACGTCGACAAATACTCGGGCAGCCATGTGAAAAGCGAGAGCCTGGTCTCGGACACGAACAAGGCCAGCGCCCGCACCGGCCTGGTGTTCAAACCGACCGAAAACGGGCGCATCTATGCCGCCTGGGGCAACTCCTTCAACCCGTCCGCCGAGAACCTGGCCTCGACCGGCGGCGGCTTGAGCAAGGGCAACCAGGACCTGGCGCCGGAGAAGAACGAAACCTGGGAACTGGGCACCAAGTGGGAATTGCTGGACAAGCGCCTGGAACTGGACGGGGCGCTGTTTCGCGTAGAGAAGAGCAACGCCCGGGAAACCATGGCCGACGGTTCGACCCAACTGGCCGGCAAGCAGCGGGTGCAGGGTGTGGAAATCGGCGTCACCGGGCATGTCACCGAGCAGTGGGACGTGTTCGCCAACTACACCTTCCTCGACAGCGAAACCCTGAAAGCGGCGAACACCACCTCGGGTATCGCGCGCAAGGGCCAGGCCCTGGGCAACACGCCGCCGCGTTCGCTCAATCTGTGGACCACCTACGAACTGCCGGCCGGCTGGACCCTGGGTTACGGCACTCGCTATGTCAGCGAGCGCAACGTGACCTCCAGCACCCGCGCCAAGCTGGACGCCTACTGGGTGCACAACGCCATGCTCGGCTACAAGGTCAACCACAACCTCGACCTGCAGCTGAACGTCAACAACCTGTTCGACAAGGACTACGTGGAACGGGTGCGCCAGCAGAACGGCTCGACCGCGCGCTCCTCGGCCATCGAATACGGCGACGCGCGCGCGGCGATCATGTCGGCCACCTATAGCTTCTGACCCCTCCCGTCAGCGCGAAGCCCCGGTCGACCTGGGTTTCGCCGCTGTCATCGGCACCTTCTCGCCGTTCTCCGGCCCAGGCCGCCACGGCAAAAAAAACCAATACGTTATCTCCCCGGCTTTACCCGGCGCGAACGGGCGAATCCTTGGCCCATGGCGGCTTGCGCCGGGTGGAGGATTTCATCGCAGTGCAAAAAAGTATCGATTCGAGTGTCAGGGATGATTTGTCAGCGCGGGCGTTGAGGGCTGTAATCAGCCGCACATTCTTCCCTGCATCCGGAAGACACAACAACAATAACCGTCCTTCTGCCGCCCACCGGGCCCGGAAGAGGAGTGCACGATGAAACCCTGCATTACCGCCCTGCTCGTCACCACCTGCATGACCCTGAGCGGCGTCAGCCTCGGCGCCCAGACCCTGACCATCGCCACCGTCAACAACAGCGACATGATCCGCATGCAGAAACTCTCGAAAGCCTTCGAGAGCGAGCACCCGGAGATCAAGCTGAACTGGGTGGTGCTCGAAGAGAACGTGCTGCGCCAGCGCCTGACCACCGACATCGCTACCCAGGGCGGACAGTTCGACGTGCTGACCATCGGCATGTACGAAGCCGCCCTCTGGGGCGCCAAGGGCTGGCTGCAACCGATGCAGGACCTGCCCGCCGCCTATGACCTGCAGGACATCTTCCCCGCGGTGCGCGAAGGCCTGTCGGCCAAGGGTACGCTGTACGCCCTGCCGTTCTACGCCGAAAGCTCGATGACCTACTACCGCACCGACCTGTTCAAGGACGCCGGCCTGGTCATGCCCGAGCACCCGACCTGGGAGCAGATCGGCGAATTCGCCGGCAAGCTCAACAAGCCCGAGCAGGAGCAGTACGGCCTCTGCCTGCGCGGCAAGGCCGGCTGGGGCGAGAACATGGCCCTGATCACCACCCTGGCCAACGGTTTCGGCGCGCGCTGGTTCAATGAGCAGTGGCAGCCGGAATTCACCGGGACCGAATGGAAGAACGCCCTGACCTTCTACGTCGACACCATGAAAAAAGCCGGCCCGCCCGGCGCCTCCAGCAACGGTTTCAACGAGAACCTGGCGCTGTTCAACAGCGGCAAGTGCGCGATCTGGGTCGACGCCAGCGTCGCCGGCTCCTTCGTCACCGACAAGTCGCAGAGCAAGGTCAGCGAACACGTCGGCTTTACCTACGCCCCGCAACAGGTGACCGACAAGGGCAGCGCCTGGATGTACTCCTGGGCACTGGCGATCCCCACCAGCTCCAAGGCCAAGGATGCCGCGCAGACCTTCGCCACCTGGGCCACCTCCAAGGAGTACGGGGCCCTGGTCGCCGAGAAAGACGGCATCGCCAACGTGCCGCCGGGCACCCGCGCCTCGACCTACAGCGAGGCCTATATGCAGGCCGCGCCATTCGCCAGGGTGACCCTGGAATCGCTGAAAGTCGCCGACCCGACTAAGCCGACCCTCAAGCCGGTGCCCTACATCGGTATCCAGTTGGTGACCATTCCCGAGTTCCAGGCCATCGGCACCCAGGTCGGCAAGCTGTTCTCCGCCGCGCTGATCGGCCAGACCACGGTCGACCAGGCCCTGGCCGCCGCCCAGCAGACCACCGAACGCGAAATGAAACGCGCCGGCTATCCCAAGTAATCCCCCAAAACCTGTAGGAGCGAGCTTGCTCGCGAAAAACGTCAAGACAGCGCATTCACCCAGGTTGGGCGCGTTATCGTTGACGACCATCGCGAGCAAGCTCGCTCCTACAGGGAACCGCGTTACGCGTACCTGAACGGTTGTGATCGCCATGAATACCTCGACTGCCAAAGCTCATTTGCCAATGCCCCAGGTCGCGCGCAAGCGCCGCCTGCTCAACCCCGGCTGGTTCCTGGTCAGCCCCTCGGTGGCGCTGTTGCTGCTGTGGATGATCGTGCCGCTGGGCATGACCCTGTACTTCTCGCTGATCCGCTACAACCTGCTGTACCCCGGGGAAAACCAGTTCGTGGGACTTGAGAATTTCAGCTACTTCCTCAGCGATTCGGGCTTTTTGCCCGGGGCCGGCAACACCCTGCTGCTGGTGGGCAGCGTGCTGCTGATCAGCGTGGTGTTCGGGGTACTGATCAGCGCTCTGCTGGAAGCCAGCGAGTTCCTCGGCCGCGGCATTGTCCGGGTGCTGCTGATCTCGCCGTTCTTCATCATGCCCACGGTGGGCGCGCTGATCTGGAAGAACCTGATCTTCCACCCGGTGTCGGGGATTCTCGCCGCCGTGTGGAAGCTGTTCGGCGCCCAGCCGGTGGACTGGCTGGCTCACTACCCGCTGCTGTCGATCATCATCATTGTCTCCTGGCAGTGGCTGCCGTTCGCCATCCTGATCCTGATGACCGCCATGCAGTCGCTGGACCAGGAGCAGAAGGAAGCCGCACGCCTGGATGGCGCCGGGGCCATCGCGATCTTCTGGCACCTGACCCTGCCGCACCTGGCGCGGCCCATCGCGGTGGTGGTGATGATCGAGACCATCTTCCTGCTCTCGGTGTTCGCCGAAATCTTCACCACCACCAACGGCGGCCCGGGCTACGCCTCGACCAACCTCGCCTACCTGATCTACAACCAGGCGCTGGTGCAGTTCGACGTGGGCATGGCCTCGGCCGGCGGCCTGATCGCCGTGGTCATCGCCAATATCGCCGCGATCATCCTGGTGCGGATGCTCGGCAAAAACCTGACTGACAAGCCCTGAGGTGCGCGCCATGACCCTGCAACAATCCCGCCGCCTGCAAAGCCTGCTGCTCGGCACCCTGGCCTGGGCCATCGCCATCCTGATTTTCTTTCCGATCTTCTGGATGCTGCTGACCAGCTTCAAGACCGAAATCGATGCCTTCGCCACGCCGCCGCAGTTCATTTTCACGCCGACGCTGGAGAATTACCTGCACATCAACGAGCGCAGCAACTACCTGGCCTTCGCCTGGAACTCAGTGGTGATCTCCTTTAGCGCCACCGCCCTGTGCCTGCTGATCGCGGTGCCGGCGGCCTATTCCATGGCCTTCTTTGAAACCCGCAACACCAAGCGCACCCTGCTGTGGATGCTGTCGACCAAGATGCTGCCGCCGGTGGGCGTGCTGATGCCGATCTACCTGCTGGCCAAGAGCTTTGGCCTGCTGGACACGCGCATCGCGCTGATCCTGATCTACACCCTGATCAACCTGCCGATCGTGGTCTGGATGATTTACACCTACTTCAAGGACATCCCCCGGGACATCCTCGAGGCCGCGCGGCTGGACGGTGCGACGCTAGGCCAGGAAATGCTCCGGGTGCTGCTGCCGATCGCCAAGGGCGGGCTGGCCTCCACCGTGCTGCTGTCGCTGATCCTGTGCTGGAACGAGGCGTTCTGGTCGCTGAACCTGACCTCGTCCAACGCCGCGCCGCTGACCGCGCTGATCGCCTCCTACTCCAGCCCCGAAGGGCTGTTCTGGGCCAAGCTCTCGGCGGTCTCGACCCTGGCCTGCGCGCCGATCCTGATCTTCGGCTGGATCAGCCAGAAACAACTGGTGCGCGGCCTGTCCTTCGGCGCCGTGAAATAACCAGACGACCCACTACCTGTAGCCGCTGCCGAAGGCTGCGATCGAGCCGCAGGCTCGCCAGCGACCGCACAGACGCCCAGGCCCCTGCGGTGCCTATCGCAGCCTGCGGCAGCGGCTACACCGAAATTCTGAAATCCGGAGAGATTCCATGGCCAACCTGAAAATCAAGAATCTGCAAAAAGGCTTCGAAGGTTTTTCCATCATCAAGGGCATCGACCTGGAGGTGCGCGACAAGGAGTTCGTGGTCTTCGTCGGCCCCTCGGGCTGCGGCAAGTCCACCCTGCTGCGGTTGATCGCCGGCCTGGAGGAAGTCAGCGGCGGCACCATCGAACTGGATGGTCGCGACATCACCGAGGTCAGCCCGGCCAAGCGCGACCTGGCCATGGTGTTCCAGACCTACGCCCTGTACCCGCACATGAGCGTGCGCAAGAACATGTCCTTCGCCCTGGACCTGGCCGGTGTGGCGAAAGCCGAGGTGCAACAGAAGGTCAACGAAGCCGCGCGCATCCTCGAACTGGGGCCGATGCTGGAGCGCAAGCCCAAGCAGCTGTCCGGCGGCCAGCGCCAGCGCGTGGCCATCGGCCGGGCCATCGTGCGCAACCCGAAGATCTTCCTGTTCGACGAGCCGCTGTCCAACCTCGACGCCGCGCTGCGGGTGCAGATGCGCCTGGAGCTGGCGCGCCTGCATAAAGAGCTGCAGGCGACCATGATCTACGTGACCCACGACCAGGTCGAAGCCATGACCCTGGCCGACAAGGTGGTGGTGCTCAACGGCGGCCGCGTGGAACAGGTGGGCTCGCCGCTGGAGCTGTACCACAGCCCGGCCAACCTGTTTGTCGCCGGCTTCCTCGGCACGCCGAAGATGGGCTTCCTCAAGGGCCGGCTGAGCCGGGTCGATGGCCAGGGCTGCGAGGTGCTGCTGGAGGCCGGCACCCGCATCCAGCTGCCACAGCGCGGCGCCCACCTGAGCGTCGGCAGCCCGGTGACCCTGGGCATCCGTCCCGAGTACCTGGAACTGGCCCGCCCCGGCGACTGCACCCTGCAGGTCACCGCCGACGTCAGCGAGCGCCTGGGCAGCGACACCTTCTGCCACGTCGTCACCGCGTCCGGCGAAGCGCTGACCCTGCGTATCCGCGGCGACCTGGCCAGCGCCTATGGCCAGCAACTGAACCTGCACCTGGACGCCGAACACTGCCACCTCTTCGATGCCGACGGCGTGGCCGTGGCCAGGCCGCTGCGCGCCGCCGCCTGAACGAGAACCGAACGATGAAACTGAACCGACACAACCTCCACCGCCTGGCCCCTGAAGCGCGGCTGCCCGCCTACGACCTGGCCGAGACCCGGCAAGGCATGGTGCATATCGGCGTCGGTGGTTTCCACCGGGCGCACCAGGCCTATTACACCGATGCCCTGATGAACACCGGCGAAGGCCTGGACTGGAGCATCTGCGGGGTCGGCCTGCGCGCCGAGGACCGCCGCGCCCGCGACGACCTGGCCGGCCAGGACTATCTGTTCACCCTGTTCGAGCTGGGCGACAGCGACGCCGCCGAAGTGCGGGTGATCGGCGCCATTAGCGACATGCTGCTGGCCGAGGACGGCGCCCAGGCGCTGATCGACAAACTGGCCGACCCGCAGATCCGTATCGTCTCGCTGACCATCACCGAGGGCGGTTACTGCATCGACGACAGCAGCGGCGAGTTCATGGCCCACCTGCCGCAGATCCAGCATGACCTGGCCCACCCGCAGCAGCCGAAGACCGTGTTCGGTTTTCTCTGCGCGGCCCTGGCCCAGCGCCGGGCAGTCGGGGTCCCGGCCTTTACCCTGATGTCCTGCGATAACCTGCCGCACAACGGCGCGGTGACCCGCAAGGCGCTGCTGGCCTTCGCCCGCCAGCGCGACGCCGACCTGCACGACTGGATCGCCGCCAACGTCAGCTTTCCCAACGCCATGGTCGACCGCATCACGCCCATGACCAGCACCGCCCACCGCCTGCAACTGCACGACCAGCACGGTATCGACGACGCCTGGCCGGTGGTCTGCGAGCCCTTTGCGCAATGGGTGCTGGAAGACCAGTTCGTCAGCGGCCGGCCGGCCTGGGAAAAGGTCGGCGTGCAATTCACCGACGACGTCACGCCCTACGAGGAGATGAAGATCAAGCTGCTCAACGGCAGCCACCTGGCCCTGACCTACCTGGGGTTCCTCAAGGGTTATCGGTTTGTCCACGAGACCATGGCCGACCCGCTGTTCGTCGCCTATATGCGCGCCTACATGGACCTGGACGTGACCCCGCAACTGGCGCCGGTGCCGGGCATCGACCTGGACGACTACAAGGACACCCTGGTGGCGCGCTTCTCCAACCGGGCGATTGCCGACCAGCTGGAGCGGGTCTGCTCCGACGGCTCGTCGAAGCTGCCCAAGTTCACCGTGCCGACCCTCAACCGCCTGATCGCCGACGGCCGCGACACCGAGCGCGCTGCCCTGGTGGTCGCCGCCTGGGCCCTGTACCTCAAGGGCGTGGACGAAAACGGCGACACCTACGCCATTCCCGATCCGCGTGCCGCGTTCTGCCAGGCGCTGGTGGCGGATGACGCGCTGATCGGCCAGCGGCTGTTGGCGGTCGAGGAAATCTTCGGCCCGGCGATCCCCGCCAGCGCCGCATTCACCGCGGCCTTCGAGCGCTGCTACAGCAGCCTGCGCGACAACGGCGTGACCCACACCCTGGAGCGGGTATTGGCCCGGGGCCGCTGATGCTTGCCTGTCGCCGATGCATTTCTCCAGACAGATCGCGGACCCAGGCTTTGCGATTGCTACGCAATCGATCGCAGCCTCGCGAGCTCGGCAGCGGCTACACGGCCACCGCAAACCCTGTAGCCGCTGCCGAAGGCTGCGATCGGCTGCGTAGCGGCCGCAAGGCCTGCCGATGCGTTTCTCCAGACAGATCGCGAGCTCAGGTTTTACGATTGCTACGCAATCGATCGCAGCCTCGCAGGCTCGGCAGCGGCTACACGGCCACCACNACCCTGTAGCCGCTGCCGAAGGCTGCGATCGGCGGCGTAGCCGACGCAAATCCTGCCGACGCGTTTCTCCAGACAGATCGCGGATTCAGGTTTTGCGGTTGCGTTGCAACCGATCGCAGCCTCGCAGGCTCGGCAGCGGCCACACCGCCACCGCGAACCCTGTAGCCGCTGCCGAAGGCTGCGATCGGCGGCGCAGCCGACGCAAATCCTGCCAACGCGTTTCTCCAGGCAAATCGAGGGCTCAGGTTTTGCGATTGCTCCGCAATCGATCGCAGCCTCGCAGGCTCGGCAGCGGCTACACGGCCACCGCGAATCCTGTAGCCGCTGCCGAAGGCTGCGATCGGCGGCGTAGCCGACGCAAATCCTGCCAACGCGTTTCCTCAGGCAAATCTCGGACTCAGGTTTTGCGCTTGCTGCGCAATCGATCGCAGCCTCGCAGGCTCGGCAGCGGCTACATAGCCACCGCAAACCCTGTAGCCGCTGCCGAAGGCTGCGATCGGCTGCGTAGCGGCCGCAAGGCCTGCCGATGCGTTTCTCCAGGCAGATCGCGGATTCAGGTTTTGCGATTGCTCCGCAATCGATCGCAGCCTCGCAGGCTCGGCAGCGGCTACAGTGGGTTTGATTTGAATTTTGTGCAGGTTCATCCATGACGACGCAACAGCTTTTCTTCGGCATCGACTGCGGCACCCAGGGCACCAAGGCCGTCGTCCTCGACGCCGCCAGCGGTGACGTACTGGGCCTGGGCGCGGCGCCCCACAGCCTGATCAGCGGCGCCAATGGCCGCCGCGAACAGGACGTCGGGCAATGGCGCGAGGCGTTTGCCCTGGCCACCCGCCGGGCGTTATTGGCGGCGGGTGTCAGCGGCCTGGACATCCTCGGCATCGGCGTGTCCGGCCAGCAGCACGGCCTGGTCCTGCTCGACCCACAGGGCCAGGTGCTGCGCCCGGCCAAGCTCTGGTGCGACACCGAATCCACCCCGCAGAACCAGCGCCTGCTGGATTACCTGGGCGGCGAACAGGGCTCCCTGGAGCGCCTCGGCGTGGCGATTGCCCCCGGCTACACGGTGTCGAAACTGCTGTGGACCCGGGAGCAGCATCTGCAGATATTCCAGCGCATCGCCCATGTGCTGCTGCCCCACGACTACCTGAACTACTGGCTGACCGGCCGCTGCTGCAGCGAATACGGCGATGCCTCGGGCACCGGCTATTTCAATGTGCGGACCCGGCAATGGGACCTCGCGCTGCTCAGGCACATCGACCCCGACGGCCGCCTGGAAGCCGCCTTGCCGGAACTGCTCGAAGCCCACCAGCCAGTGGGCACCCTGCTGCCGGAGATCGCCCGGCAACTGGGCCTCAACCCGCGGGCGCTGGTGTCCAGCGGTGGCGGCGACAACATGCTGGGGGCCATCGGCACCGGCAATATCCAGCCCGGGGCGATCACCATGAGCCTGGGTTCTTCCGGCACCCTGTACGCCTATGCCGAGCAACCCCGGGTCAGCGCGGACGCCGCGGTGGCGACCTTCTGTTCCTCCAGCGGCGGCTGGCTGCCGCTGATCTGCACCATGAACCTGACCAATGCCACGAGCGCGGTGCGCGAACTGTTCGAGCTGGATATCGACGCCTTCAACCAACGGGTGGCGCAGGCGCCGATCGGCGCCGAGGGCGTGTGCATGCTGCCGTTCCTCAACGGCGAGCGGGTCCCCGCCCTGCCCCATGCCAGCGGCAGCCTGCTGGGCCTGACCGCCAACAACCTGACCCGGGCCAACCTGTGCCGCGCGGTGGTCGAAGGCACCACCTTCGGCCTGCGCTACGGCCTGGACCTGCTGCGCCACAACGGCCTGCAAAGCCAGAGCATCCGCCTGATCGGCGGCGGTTCGAAAAGCCCGCTGTGGCGGCAGATGGTCGCCGATATCATGCACACCCCGGTGGTCTGCACCGAGCAGAGCGAAGCGGCGGCCCTGGGCGCGGCGATCCAGGCGGCCTGGTGCGAGTCGCACCACAGCGGCCAGGCACAGAGCCTGGCACAGCTGTGCCAGCGCTGCGTGAGGCTCGATGCAAGCAGCGAAACCTTGCCGATAGCGGCCAATGTCGCGGCCTACCAGCAAGCCTATGAAGGCTACCAACAGCATGTGGCAACCCTTTTGAAGAGCGAATGACTATGTACCTGGTCTGTGGTGAAGCACTGTTCGATTTTTTCAGCCAAGACGATGCCAGCGGTCGGGCATCGCGGGTCAACTTCCAGGCAATCGCCGGCGGTTCGCCCTTCAATGTCGCGGTGGGTTTGCGCCGCCTGGGGGTGGACGCGGCGCTGTTCGCCGGGCTGTCCACCGACTACCTCGGCCGGCGCCTGTTACAGGTGCTGCGCGACGAAGGCGTGGGCGAAGACTACCTGCTGCACGTCCAGGCGCCGACCACCCTGGCGATGGTCGCGGTGGGCGCCGACGGCTCGCCGCAATACAGCTTTCGTGGCGAAGGCTGCGCCGACCGCCAGTTGCAACTGGCCGACCTGCCGCCGCTCGACAGCCGGGTGCGCGGCCTGCATATCGGCTCGTTTTCCCTGGTGGTGCAGCCGATCGCCGATACCCTGCTGGCGCTGGTGCGCCGCGAGCGTGGCCAGCGCCTGATCAGCCTCGACCCCAACGTGCGCCTCAACCCGGCCCCGGACATCCAGCTGTGGCGCCAGCGCATCGACACCCTGGTCCGGCTGGCCGACCTGATCAAGGTCAGCGACGAGGATTTGCACCTGCTCTACCCCGACCAGGACCCGCAGCACGTGATCGAAGGCTGGCTGCAGCATCACTGCCAGCTGGTGTTCCTGACCCGCGGCGCAGAGGGCGCGACGGTGTTCAGTCGGGCACATGGCCGCTGGTCGGCGCCGGCCATGCCGATTAAGATGGCCGACACCGTGGGCGCCGGCGACACCTTCCAGGCCGCTCTGATTGCCTGGCTGACCGAACGACAGCTGGATTCGTTGGAGGGTGTGGCGGGCTTGAGCCGGGACCAGATCGACCAGATGCTCAGGTTCGCCATCCGCGCCGCGGCGCTGACCTGTGGCAAGACCGGACCGGACCTGCCCTATCGCCACCAACTGAACTGATCGCAGGAGCGCCACGCGGCGCTCCCATCGACCCGAATAGAGCCTTGCCTTTGACCCGCTTCGCCTATGCCGCCGTAGTACTCCCCCTCGTCCTGACCGGCTGTGCGACCTCGCCGCCGGCCAACCCCAACGACATCTGCGAAATCTTTCGCGAGAAAAGCGACTGGTACAAGGCGGCCAAGGCCACCGAAGAGAAATGGGGGGTGCCGATCCAGGTGCCGCTGTCGATCATCTACCAGGAATCGAGCTTCAAGCAGGACGCCTTGCCGCCACGCAAATACCTGTTGTGGGTGATTCCCTGGGGCCGGGTCAGCACGGCGGCCGGCTACCCGCAGGCCAAGGACGAAGTCTGGGGCGACTATCAGCGCAAGGGCGACAACTACTGGGCCAGCCGCACCAACTTCGCCGACGCCACCGACTTTATCGGCTGGTACATGGACCAGACCACGCGGGTCAACGGCGTGACCAAGCAGGACGCCTACCGCCAGTACCTGAACTACCACGAAGGCTGGGGCGGCTACCGCCGGCAGACCTATACGGCCAAGCCCTGGCTGCAGACCGTGGCGATGAAGGTGCAAAGCCGCTCCAGCCTGTACGGCCAGCAATACGCCGGTTGCCGGGAAGAACTGAACCGCGGCTTCTGGAGCCGCTTCTGGGATTGGTTGTAAGCGCCTGACGCGGATCTCCCCGCCTCCTTCGCGCTCCGTAGCCGCTGCCGAGCACCGCGAGGCTGCGACCGGCTGCAACGCAGCCGCCCAACCAGCGCACGCGCTGCACCTGATGCAACGCGGTTACCGGGTTTGCGACGGCTGCGCCGTCGATCGCAGCCTCGCAGGCTCGGCAGCGGCTAAACAGCCACCACAAACCCTGTAGCCGCTGCCGAAGGCTGCGATCGGCTGCGCAGCAGCCGCAAGGCCTGCCGACGCGTTTATCCAGGCAGCTCGCGGGTTCAGCTTCCGGCAGCGCCGTCAGAGGATCGAGAAGTTGTAGCTGACGATCAGCCGCGTCTCGTCCACGTCCCGGGCGAACTTCTCGTAGTTGCTGCGGTAGGTGGCGTTACGCAAACGCAGGCTGACGTCCTTGAAGGTGCCGCTCTGCACCACGTACTTGAGTTCGCTGTCGCGTTCCCACTCGCGGCCTTCCTGGTCGCTGCCTGGGACCTTGATATGGTCGCCGCTGACATAGCGGGTCAGGAAGCTCAGGCCGTTGATGCCGATGGCCTTGAAGTCGTAGTCATAGCGCAGCTGCCAGGAACGCTCCTGGGCGGCGGCGAAGTCGTTGACCTGCACGTAGTTGACCAGGTACGGGTTGCTGCCATCGAGGTACGGCATCGAGTTGTCGCCGTTCATGCGCTGCCAGCCGGCGCTGAAGGTGTGGCCGTCGATGGCGTAGCCGAGCATGCCGCTCAGGGCGCGGTTGTCGATGGAACCGGCGCGCTCGGCGCCACTGTCGGCACTCTTGAGCAGGCGCAGGTCGGCCTTGAGTACGCCCGGGCCCAGCGGCTGGTTGGCCAGCAGGCCGATGAAGTGCTGGCGGTAGATGTCTGCAAGCTCCCCGTAGTGATACTGGCCGGTCAGGCGATCGTTGAACTTGTAGTCGATGCCGTACATGTCGAAATGGTCGGCGGTGACGTTGCAGGCGTAACGCTTGTTCTTGCAGTGCACGCGGATGTCCTGGGCGTCCGTGGAATCCCGGGCGGTATAGCGGTCCAGGCGCGCGGCCATGAACGTCAGGTCCTTGATCTCCTTGGAGGTGAGCATGGCGCCATTGAACAGGGTCGGCAGCAGGCGCCCGTCGTTGTACTTGAGCAGCGGCAGGTCCGGCAGCAGCGCGCCGTACTTGAGCACGCTCTGCGACACGCGCACCTTGGCGGTCAGGCCGAGCTTGGCGTACTGGTCCTTGGAGCCCCGCGGGTCCTGGCCGCTGGACGGCAGCAGGCCGCTGTTGCTGCGGTCGGGGCTGGAGTCGAGCTTGAAGCCGAGCATGCCCAGCGCGTCGATACCAAAACCGACGGTGCCTTCGGTGTAGCCCGATTGCAGGTTGAGAATGAAGCCCTGGGCCGCCTCTTCGCGCTTGGAAGCGCCCTGATCGTTGCTGGTATGACCGTCGCGGAAGTCACGGTTGAAGTAGAGGGTGCGCGACTCGAGCTTGGCGCTGCTGTCTTCGAAGAAGCCCGCGGCCTCGGCCTGGGCAGTAAATCCCGCGCACAGGCAAAGGACGCCGAGGCCCACCGTTGGATAACGCAGCGGTCGGAATGAGTGCAGCAAAGGGAAAGGGGGACGCATGAAAAGCTCCAGCAGTGCATCGGTAACGCGGATGAAAGAAAGGCAATAGCAATCCATCTGGCGAATCATTTCTGGCCAGGTGAATTGATCAAATCAATGTTGACCCGCAATGATGGCAGATGGCTTTGACGGGCTACACTCGACTTTAGTCTGAAGCTGCTACAGCCTTTGGCACTTCCCGCGCTCTTCCAGCGCACTGCCCCGCCTGCGATAAAGCGATCATTTCCAACACTTTTTTCCGTCGTGGAGGCCCTTGACCGAGGCGCCATTCATTGGGCGATTCCAGAAGTTTTGGATCCAAGCAAGCGTCCGCCGACGATAAAAACGCTGTTTTTTTCACTCAAAAAACTACCGTTCGTCGGCTTTATTTGCCCTTACGAGTTTTGTATCAAGGAATTGACACAATGCTTTCACCACCCTTTCAGACTAACTATCTATTTGATTTTAAAAACAATTAATTAATTTATAAAAGGATACAAAACGCCATCGTCATTTATACAACACGGCAAAACGCCAATTAACCGTCTCCGTGCTGTGGTAGTGTCAAAAAAAGAACGCGAAAAGGACTTGCACCTATTCAGTTCTTTAAGAAGTGGGCAGAAAAAACTCACTCATTACCCATCACGGATGAGGTTCCTCCCTTGGATGTCAGCGTTTTTGGTACCGGCTACGTCGGCCTAGTACAAGCAGTCGCCCTGGCCGACGTCGGCCACAACGTGGTCTGTGTCGACATCGACGGCCAGAAAGTCGCCCAATTGCAGCGCGCCATCGCGCCCATTCACGAGCCGGGGCTGACGACGCTGATCGAAGACAATCTGAAAGCCGGCCGCCTGTCCTTCACCACCCAGGCCCAGGACGCGGTGAACCATGGCGAGCTGATGTTCATCGCGGTCGGCACCCCGTCCAACGAAGACGGCTCCGCCGATCTCGACCATGTGATTGCCGTCGCCCGCGACATCGCCCGCCTGATGCACAGCGACAAGACCCTGGTGATCAAATCCACGGTGCCGGTGGGCACCGCCGACCTGGTGCTGGAAACCGTCATCGAGCAGCTCACCGACCTGGGCAAGTCCGAGCTCAAGGTGCATGTGGTGTCCAACCCCGAGTTCCTCAAGGAAGGCAGCGCGGTGGCCGACTGCATGCGTCCGGACCGGATCATCGTCGGCTGCGCCCATGACAAGCCGCGCCAGCAGTTGAGCGAGCTGTACGCGCCGTTCAACCACAACCGCGACCGCCTGATGTTCATGGATAACCGCAGCGCCGAGCTGGTGAAGTACGCCGCCAACGCGATGCTCGCCACGCGCATCAGCTTCATGAACGAAATGGCCAACCTGGCCGAGCGCCTGGACGTCGACATCAGCGCCGTGCGCAAGGGCATCGGCGCCGACCCGCGGATCGGCTACCACTTCATCTACCCGGGCGCCGGCTTTGGCGGCTCGTGTTTCCCCAAGGACCTCAAGGCGCTGATCCACACCGCCGAGAGCCATGGCCTGGAGCCGCACATGCTCAAGACCGTGCGCGACGTCAATGAGCAGCAGCGCCACGTGCTGTTCCGCAAGCTCAAGGCGCATCTGGGCGACGACCTGCGCGGCAAGGTCATCGCCCTCTGGGGGCTGGCCTTCAAGCCCAACACCGACGACATGCGCGAAGCCACCAGCCGCTACCTGATGGAAGCGCTGTGGGAGGCCGGCGCCACGGTGCATGCCTACGACCCGGAAGCCATGACCGAATGCCGGCGCCTGTACGGCTACCGCCCCGACCTGCAGCTGTGCGCGACCCGCGACGACACCCTGCAATGCGCCGATGCGCTGGTGATCTGCACCGAGTGGAAGGCCTTTCGCGTGGTCGATTTCAACCAGCTGCGCGAGCGCCTCAAGGCACGGCTGATCGTCGACGGGCGCAACCTCTACAACCCGCAACAGGCGGCGGATGCCGGCCTGCATTACCTGAGCATCGGACTACCCTATCGTCTACCGGGGGCGCTCTACGCATGAATATCCTGATCACCGGGGCCGCCGGTTTCATCGGCGCCCATACCGCACTGCGTTTGCTCAAGGATGGGCATCAGGTCACCGGGCTGGATAATTTCAACGACTACTACGACCCGCAACTCAAGCGCGACCGGGTGCGCTGGGTCGAGCAACAGGTGGGCGCCTTCCCGCTGTACTGCCTGGACCTGAGCGATGCCGACGCCCTCGACCGGCTGTTCGCCCAGGTCCGCCCGCAGGTGGTGATCAACCTGGCGGCCCAGGCCGGGGTGCGTTATTCCCTGGAAAACCCCAAGGCCTACCTGGACAGCAACCTCGGCGGCTTTCTCAACCTGCTGGAAATGTGCCGGCGCTACCCGGTCGAGCACCTGATCTACGCCTCGTCCAGCTCGGTATACGGCGCCAACCATCACACGCCGTACAAGGTCAGCGACAACGTCGACCATCCGCTGTCGCTGTACGCCGCGAGCAAGAAGGCCAACGAGCTGATGGCCCACAGCTACAGCCACCTGTTCGACGTGCCGGCCACCGGCCTGCGCTTCTTTACCGTGTACGGCCCCTGGGGCCGCCCGGACATGTCGCCGATCCTGTTCGCCCAGGCCATCTGCGAAGGCCGGCCGCTGAAGCTGTTCAACTACGGCATGCACCAGCGCGACTTCACCTACATCGACGACATAGTCGAATCCCTGGTACGGCTGCTGGGTAAACCGCCAGTGCGCGACCCGCTGTGGAACCGCGACCAGCCCGACCCGGCCACCAGCATGGCGCCCTGGCGCCTGTTCAATATCGGCGGGCAGCGCCCGGTGGAACTCAAGGACTACGTCGCCACCCTGGAGCAACTACTCGGGCGCAAGGCGCTGGTCGAGTACCTGCCGCTGCAACCCGGCGATGTGCTGAACACCTGCGCCGATGCCAGCGCCCTGGAGAACGTCACCGGTTTCGGCCCGCAGGTGCCCCTGGCCGAAGGCCTGGGACGCTTCGTCGACTGGTTCCAGAGCTACTACCGGCCGCCACGGGACTGACGAATCACACCGAGCTGCACCGGCGAACCCGCTCGCCGCTTCTACCCACTGCCTATGGAAATACCCCGATGGACATGGAGAGACCATTCTCATCGCCCGCGCCTTCTGTTCCCGATAAGCCGACGCCGGCTGCCGGCCCCGTCCATATCGACCGGCGCAACGACCCGTTCCGGCGCAAGGTCGAGGCCGCCGTCGAGCTGCAACGCCGTGGCTGGCTGACCGGTCGCCGCGGCGGCTGCCCCTGGACCCTGTCCCTGAGCAAGCGCCTGACCTCGACCCTGTTGGCCGCGCTGATTTTGCTGCTGATCGCGCCGCTGCTGCTGGCGATCGCCCTGCTGATCAAGCTGACCAGCCCCGGCCCGGTGTTTTTCGTGCAGCTGCGTACCGGCTTTCGTGGCCGGCGTTTCGGCATGTACAAGTTCCGCACCATGGTGGTCAACGCCGAATCCCTGAAGGACTCGGTGCGCCACCTGAACAAGCACGGCCCGGACTCGGTGGACTTCAAGATCGACCGCGACCCGCGGATCACCGGGATCGGCGGTTTCCTGCGGCGCACCAGCCTCGACGAGCTGCCGAACCTGATCAATGTGCTGCTCGGCCAGATGCGCATCGTCGGCCCGCGGCCGACCTCGTTCCACGCCCAGACCTACAAGGAACACCATCTCGGCCGCCTGAGCATCTACCCCGGCATCACCGGCCTGTGGCAAGTGTCCGGGCGCAGCGATGTGGATTTCGACGGCCGGGTGACCCTGGACATGACCTACATCTTTCAGCAGAGCCCCTGGCTGGACCTGAAGATCCTGCTCAAAACCCCTCTCAAAGTCCTCAACGGCCACGGAGCAAGTTGAAATGGCGGCTGCAACCTTTGCCAGTCTGGAGATCCAGACCCCCACCGAAAGCAACCTGGCCGTGACCGTACTCGACCAGCAACTGCGGGTGATCCTGCTTACCGCGCCGAACCGCAACAGCGGCGTGACCACCAGCAGCCTGGCCCTGGCCAACGAGCTGGCGCGCACCAGCCGCGGACGGGTGCTGCTACTGGACACCAGCCTCGCCGACGACAGCCTGACCCAGCGCCTGGGCCTGGAACAGAACCCGGGCTTCCTCGACCTGGTGCTGGCCGAGCAGCCGCCGAGCCTGGCGTCCTGCATCGAGCATCCCGGCGCCCCGGGCTTCGACTTCCTGCCCCTGGGGCGTCGCCAGCAGTACAGCGAACGCCTGACCAGCCAGCCGCTGCGGGAACTGTTCGCCGCGCTCAACGAGGTGTACCGCTTCGTGATCGTCGACGGCGACCCGGTGTACAGCAACGGCGACCTCCTCACCCTGAGTACCCAGGTCGATGGCGTGGTGCTGGTGGTGCGCAGCGAGGAAACCCGCTGGGAAGTGGCCCAGGCTGCCGCGCAACGGCTGGTCCAGGCCGAGGCGAAACTGATCGGCAGCGTGTTCAACGCGCGCAAGTACTACATGCCCAAATGGGTCTACGACCGTCTCTGACCGGCACAAGGAAAGTCTGCACATGAAACCTCAAGCGCTCCCCCTTTGCCTGTTGCTGGCCGCCCTCGCCGGCTGTTCCAGCCCCGACGTCGAGCAAATGCCGGTGCAGGTCCTCAGCGCCGACGCCGGCCAGGGCCAGATGACCGAAGTGCTGCCGGTGGAGCAGGTCCTGCGTCCCCAGGACGTGCTCGACGTGATCTTCCACATCGGCAGCACCAGCCAGACCCGCTATCGGGTGCAGCCGGGCGACCAGGTCGACGTCTCGTTCCTCAGCGCCGCCGAGCTGGGCGGCAACAAGCTGGTATTGCCCGACGGCAGCATCGAGATGCCCTACGTCGGCAACGTGCAGGTCGCCGGGCTGACCGCCGAAGAGGCGCGCCGGACCCTGGAAAGCGCCTATGCGCGGGTGCTGAAGAAACCCCAGGTGACCTTTTCGATTTCCCACGCCATGGCTCAGCTGGACAACCTGCGCACCAGCCTGACCAACCCGGCCACGGGCCTGAGCCGCGAGATAACCGTCGGCTCGGACGGGCGCGCCAGCTTCCCGTTGCTCGGCGCCATGTCCTTGCAGGGCATGACCCTCAGCCAGCTGCAGAAGACCATCAACCAGCGCTACGCCAAGGAAGTCGGCCAGGTCAGCGCCGACGTGCTGCTCAAGTCGACGGCGGCCAACGAAGTGTTCGTGCTCGGTGAAGTCGGCCAGCCCGGTGCCTACCCGATCCGCCGCCCGGTGTCGGTGCTCGAGGCCCTGACCCTGGCCAAGGGCGCCGGCCCCACCGCGCGCCTGGACTCGGTGGTGATCATGCGCCGCACCGGCAACCAGGTGCAGGCCCGCACCTACGACGTCGCCGCCGCGCTGGACCGCAACGCCGCGCAGTTCGCCTACCTGCAGCCGGACGACCTGCTCTATGTGCCCAAGACCCGCCTGGCCAAGGCCGGCGCGTTCAGCAAGCAACTGGCGGACATCATCATGTTCCAGGGTGTCGGCTTCAGCTTCGGCTACCGCGTCGACAACAAAGAATCGGACAACAATTGAGCCTTCCCGCGATGAACAGAATCGAAAACTACCTGCACGAGTTCCTCCTCGTGTTCTTCGTCAATCGCCGGCTGATCAAACGTGTGTTCCTCGGCTTCGCCGTGATCGCCCTGCTGTTGCCGCTGGTGCTGCGCCAGAGCTACGAGATCACCGCCGAAGTCATAGTGCAGTCGAAAAAGCTGTCGCAGAGCGACGCCAACACCGTGCTTACCCCGGACAGCGACAAGTTCATCCCGCCGTCCCTGGCGGACATGGAAACCGAGAGCAATATCCTGCGCTCGCCGACGCTGATCCGCGAAACCATCGGCCAGTTGCGCGAGGCCGGCGAGTTCGGCGATGGCGAGGGCCTGCTCACCCGGCTGCTCTTCAACCCGCTGCGCGATCATGTGACCACCCCGCTGCGCGCAGCCCTGGGCCTGAAGATCGAGCCGGTGCGCGACACCGCCCTCGACGCCATGACCACCCAGGCGGTCAAGGACCTGAAGATCGCCACCCTGCCCGGCTCCAACGTGATCTCGGTGGTCTACGCCAGCGCCGACCCGACCCAGGGCACGCGTTTCGTCGAGCGCCTGCTGGCCAACTACCTGAAGAACCGCCAGGACCTGCAATCCAATGAGCTGCCGCAGGCCTTCTTCGAGCAGAAGAAAGTCCAGTACCAGGAGCGCCTGGACGACCTCGAAGGCTTGCGCCAGGCCCTGCTGGAGGCGGCCCATGCCTCCGATCCCAAGGAAGAGATCACCTTCCGCCTGAACGCGATCAACACCGAGGAGCAGTCGCTCAACGGCTATCGCGACCAGGCCCTGGAGAACCAGCGCCGCCTGGACTACCTGCAAAACAACCTGAAGGCCGCGCGCAAGGGCAGCCTGACCGACTACACCTTCCCCTTCGCCTTCGCCAACACCGTGGACAACGTGGCCTACGAGGACCGCGAGATCAAACAGCTGGGCGAACAGCTGACCAACCTGGTGAGCCAGTACGGCACCACCTCCGACACCTACCGCGCCGACAGCGTGCCGATGCAGCAACAGCGCGAGCAGATCGTCCGCGCCCGCGCGCAGTTCCTCAAGGTCGTGGAAAACCGCGTGCGCGAGCGCACCAGCGACCTGCAGATCACCAACTCGGTGATCGCCCAGAAGACCGCGCGGATCAACGAATACAAGACCCGCGTGCGCGACCTGCAGGAAGTGCTGAGCAAGCTGCGCCAGCTCGACACCGAGATCGACGCCCTACACAAGGCCTTCTTCACCTACACCCAGCGCTACGAAGAAAGCCGCGGCGAGCGCCTGATCAATGGCGAGCTGTCCAACGCCCGGGTGCTCAGCCAGCCTTATGAACCCAGCGAGGCAGCGTTCCCCAAACCGATGCTGATCATCCCCCTGGGCCTGCTTACCGGCCTGCTGCTGGCGATTGCCCTGGGCTACGTCTACGAGTTCTTCGATCACCGCTTCAAGCATCCGGCCCAGGTCGGCGACCACCTGAACCTGCCGGTGCTGATGGTGCTCGACGCGGTGCAGGCGCCGGTGGTCAATCCCTACCCGCGTTGGACCTGGCAGTGGCTCTGGCACTGGGCCAAGCAGTGAACCGCACGGAACGCGAGAGGCTCATGGCCGACCTGCCGATTGTCCATGTGATCCACAGCGGCGGCTTCTATGGCGCCGAACGCATGCTGCTGGATCATTGCCGGGGCATGCCCGGGCAGCATCGGGTGCTGTTCATCGACGCGCCGCCGGCCCTGCTCGAGCGTTTTCGCGCGGGCGGCGTCGAGTGCCACAGCTGCAGCGGGCTGCGGGCGATGCTCAGCCACCTGGGCCAACAGCCGGTGCTGCTCAATGCGCACAATTTCAAGGCCCAGCTGTTTGCCCTGCTGTGCGCCTGGCGCCTGGGCCTGCCGCTGGTATGGACCCAGCACGGGTTCACTCCGCGCAGCGCCAAACAGAAGTTCTACACCTGGCTCAGCCTGCGCCTGTGCCGCCGGCGCACGGTGCGCCGGGTGGCCTGCGTGGCGCAGAGCATCGCCCGCTTGCATCGCCAGGCCGGGGTCGAGGCGGAGAAACTGCAGGTGATCCCCAATGGTTTGCCCGAGCAGTGCATCCCCGACCAGAACCTGCGCGACCGCAATGCGCCGCTGGTGGGCTTCGTCGGCCGCCTGAGCCAGGAAAAAGGCCCGGACCTGTTTCTCGACGCGTTGATCCCGCTGTGCCAGCAACGCCCGACGCTGAAGGTGGTGCTGCTCGGCGACGGGCCCTTGAGCGAGATGCTGCGCCAGCGCATCCAGGACGCCGGCCTGGCGTTGCAGATCCTGATGCCGGGCTACCAGAACAACATGAGCAAATGGATGCATCGCCTCAGCGTGCTGGTGCTCAGCTCGCGCACCGAAGGCACGCCGATGATCCTGCTCGAAGCCATGCAGGCCGGCACGCCGATCGCCGCCTTTGCCGTCGGCGGCATTCCCGATGTGATCGAACACAGCGTCAGCGGCCTGCTCGCCCAGCCGCTCGACAGCATTGAGCTGGCCGGGCATATCGCTGAATTGCTGGACGACCCCGACCTGGGTGAACGCCTGAGCCTGGCGGCGCGCCAGCGGCAACGCTGCGACTATCACCTGCCGCGCCTGACCCTGCGCTGGCAGGCCCTGTACCGCGCGGCCAGCGAGGCCTGGAACCGATGATCGCCTCCCTTTCCCTGGGCGCCCTGCTGGGGCTGGCCTGCCTGCTGCTGCTCGCCAGCCCCTGGCCCTACCTGGCGCCGCTAGTGGTGGTCGGGATGTTCGGCCTGGCGCTGCTGTACCGCCGTACCGGCTGGGGCCTGCTGGGCATCTGCGCATTGGTGCCGTTCGAAGGCCTGTTCAAGGACAGCTCTTTTTCCGCAGCCAAGCTGCTGGGGGCCTCGCTGATCCTGATCCTGCTGTTCAAGCTGCTGATGCGCCAGATCGGCGAGACGCGCCTGCGCAGCAACCTGTGGCGGGCGCTGCTGCCGTTCCTGCTGTGCCTGCTGCTGAGCCTGATGTACAGCGAGAACCTCGGCGTGTCCCTGGGCAGCCTGCGGGAACTGGCGGTGGGCCTGGTGCTGTTTTTCGTGACCCTGCTGATCGGCCGTGAGGTCAACCTGCTGATGCTCTGCCGCCTGCTGGCGCTGAGCGTGGCCGCCACCTGCGTGATCGCCCTGTTCTCGGCCAAGTACCAGGTCGGCGGCCGGGCCATCGGCCTGCTGCAGGACGCCAACTACTTCGCCCTGCTGATCGCCATGGCGGTGCCGCCGGCGATCCTCCTGGCCCTGCGCGAGCGGCATTGGCCGCTACGGCTGTTCTGGGCCGGGGTGACCCTGACGCTGATGGCCGGCATGACCAAGACCGACTCGCGCTCCGGGCTGCTGGTCGTGCTGTTCACCATCGCCATCGGCGCCTGGCACTACCGCCATCGGCTGCAACGGCTGCGGCCCAAGCACCTGGGGTTCGTCATGTTCGCCGTGGCAATCGTCGTGCCCCTGGGGATCGCCGCGCTGCCGGCGGACTACGTGGCGCGGATCCAGTCCCTGAGCCTGCTCAAGTCCGGCGCCCACTCCGCCGACACCTCCCTGGGCCGACGTACCTCGTACCTGGTGGTCGGCGGGCAGATGATCCGCGAGAACCCGCTGCTCGGCTCGGGCCTGGGCACCTTCCCGATCCATTACGCGCAGACCGGTTTTGCCAGCGGTTTCTCGGAGAACATGAACGAGCCGGACCTCTACCGGCGCGCCCACAACACTTACCTGGAACTGTTCAGCGAACTGGGGATTCCCGGCGGCCTGAGCTTCGTCGCCCTGCTGCTGATGGGCCTGCGCAACTTCGAACGGGCGCGGGTCGCATGGCTGAGCAAGGGCCGGCAGGACCAGGCCGACATCGCCACCCACCTGGGCCTGAGCCTGCTGGCCCTGGCGGTGTTCCTGCTGTTTCTCAGCGCACCGAACCACAAATACCTGTGGATCTTCCTGGCCCTGTCCAGCGTCCTGCGCCGCCAGGCCGAAGCCCCGGAGAGCCGCCCATGACGATGTACTCACCCCCTGTAGCCGCTGGCGCAGCCTGCGATCGAGTGCGCAGCGCTCGCCAAACCAGCCAACGCGTTTCTCCAGACATATCGCGGACTCAGGCTTTGCGGTCGCTGCGCAACCGATCGCAGCCTCGCAGGCTCGGCAGCGGCTACACGGCCACCGCGAACCCTGTGGCCGCTGCCGAAGGCTGCGATCGGCTGCGCAGCAGCCGCAAGGCCTGCCGATGCGTTTCTCCAGACATATCGCGGACTCAGGCTTTGCGCTTGCTACGCAACCGATCGCAGCCTCGCAGGCTCGGCAGCGGCTACACAGCCACCGCGAACCCTGTGGCCGCTGCCGAAGGCTGCGATCGGCTACGCAGTAGCCGTAAGGCCTGCCAACGCGTTTATCCAGGCAGACCGCGGACTCAGGCTTTGCGGTCGCTGCGCAACCGATCGCAGCCTCGCGAGCTCGGCAGCGGCTACACGGCCACCGCGAACCCTGTGGCCGCTGCCGAAGGCTGCGATCGGCTGCGCAGCAGCCGCAAGGCCTGCCAACGCGTTTCTCCAGGCAGTTCGCGGACTCAGGCTTTGCGCTTGCTGCGCAACCGATCGCAGCCTCGCAGGCTCGGCAGCGGCTACACAGGCCATGCGCTCCGGCAGCGGCTACCGGTCAGGAACAAGGAACGCCGAGCATGAAACGGATCAGCGTGATCGTGCCGATGTACAACGAGGCGCGGCATATCGTGCGTACCCTGGACAGCGTCAGCAGCGCCGCCGCGGTGGCGGGGCTGGAATGCGAGCTGATCGTGGTCGACAACGGCTCGCGCGACAACGGTCCGCGACTGGCCATGGACCAGGGCGCGCGGGTGCTGCATCACCCCGGGCTGTCCATCGGCGCCCTGCGCAATCGTGGCGCGGCCTGCGCGACCGGTGACTGGCTGGCCTTCCTCGATGCCGACATCGAGGTGCCGCTGAACTGGCTGCTGCTGTGGAAATCCACCGAGGCCAGCCAGCGCGCCGATGTCTTCGCCCTGGACTGCGACGCGCCGCGCAGCGCGCCCTGGTTCGCCCGTGCCTGGCAGCGCCGCAGCCTGTCCGGCAACCAGCAGGAACGCCTGCTGCAATGGCTGCCCACCCCCAACCTGTGCATGGCCCGGGTCTGGTTCAACCGCATCGGCGGTTTCGACGAGGATCTGCGCACTGGCGAGGACAAGGATTTCGGCCTGCGCCTGAACCGCGCCGGCGCCCGTCAGCTGAGCCTGGCCACACCCGTGGTGCAGCACTGGGGTTTCGAGGGCAGCTGGCGCGAATGGAGCGGCAAGGAGTTCTGGCGCCAGAGCAGCCATGTGCAGCTGTTGCGCAATGGCGGGCTGAGCCCGCGGCTGTTGCGTTTCCCCCTGCTGTGCCTGGCCACCGCCCTGCTCAGCCTGCTGGCCGTGCTCTGCCTGCTCGGCGGGCAATGGCCGGCGGCGCTGCTGGCCCTGCTCGGCAGCGCCCTGGCGCCCCTGGGCCTGGCCCTGCGCCAGAGCTACCGGCACCGCGACCCACTGTTTTTCCTGCAACTCTGGCTGCTGCACTGGCTGCGCCTGCACCTGGGCGCCGCTGCCCTGCTGCAGGGCCTTTTCAACCGTACTGCCGTGAGGCCCGATCGTGGCTAAGACACTCTTCTGGTTATGCCTGCTGTTGCCGGTCTACGCCTGGATCGGTTACCCGCTGATCCTGGCGCTGATCAGCCTGTTTATCCGCAAGCCCCGGGTCGAGCCGGGGCCGCCCTTGTCGGTCAGCGTAATCATCGCCGCGCACAACGAAAGCCGGCACATCGAGCACAAGCTGCGCACCCTGCTGGCCCAGGACTACCCGACCACCGACCTGCAGATCATCCTCGCCAGCGACGGCTCGACCGACGCCACCGTGGCCACCGCGCTGGCGATCCACGATCAGCGGGTGCTGGTGCTCGACCTGCCGCGAGTAGGCAAGGCCGGAGCGCTGAATGCCGCGGTGGAACTGGCGCGCAACGAGATCCTGGTGTTCACCGACGCCGACAACCAATGGTCCGGCGACACCCTCGGCAAGCTGCTCGCGCCCTTCGCCGATCCGGAAGTCGGGGCCTGCGGCGGGCATATGATCATCCCCACCCCCGGCCACGCCCTGAGCCTGGGTGACAGCCTTTACCGCCACTACGAAGCCTGGCTGCGCGAGGCGGAAAACCGTACCGGCTGCATGGTCTCGGCGGACGGCGCGCTGCTGGCCCTGCGCCGCGAACTGTTCGAGCGGGTGCCGGCCGAGGTCAACGACGACTTCTTTATCAGCACCTGCGCCCCAGTGGCCGGCAAACGCATCGTCTACGTCGAGGAGGCCCGGGTGCTGGACCAGGGCGTGGATGAAGTCGGCAAGCAATACCGCCGACGCCTGCGGGTCACGGTCGGCGGCCTGCAAAGCCTGGCCCAGCGCCGTGGCCTGATGAATCCCTGGCGCCACGGCTTCTACGCGATCGCGCTGATCAGCCACAAACTGATCCGCCGCCTGGCGCCGGTGCTGTTGATCCCGCTGCTGCTCAGCAACCTGTGGCTGTGGAACGCCGGGGCCTTCTACAGCCTGTGCCTGGTCGCCCAGCTGTGCGGTTATGGCGCCGGTATGCTTGGCCTGCTCGATCAGCGCGGGCGCTTGCCCAAACCCTTTCGCCTGGCCGGTTTCGTCCTGGTGACCCTGGCCGGCATGAGCATGGGCCTCTGGCAATTTCTCCGCGGGCAGCGTTACAGCCTGTGGAACCCGCAGCAGAACCGCTGACATGACACTCAGACAACACTTCAAGCGCCTGGCCGGCAGCGCCTACCTCAATAGCTTCGGGCGCACGCGCCTGAGCGAAGCCGGTGTAGTGCTGATGCTGCACCGGGTGCTGGCGGACGAGCACGCGGCGAACCTGCCCCATCGCGGGCCGCTGTGTGTCGGCCGCAACAGTTTCGAGCACCTGCTGCGCTGGCTGCGCCGGCATTTCGACTGCGTGCCGCTGGAACACCTGCTGCTGTACCCCGGCGGCGATCGCCCGCGGGTGGCCCTGACCTTCGACGACGGCTGGCGCGACAACGCCGAGCAGGCCTATCCACTGCTGGAACGTCATGAAGTACCGGCGAGCATCTTTCTCTCCACCGACTTTATCGGCACCGGCAAGGCGTTCTGGTGGGAAGCCATCGGCGAGACCCTGTGGCGTCAACCCGAGAGCATCGCCGGCCGGCAATTGCAGGAGCAACTGCGGGTACTGGGCGTGGTGCTGCCGGCCAGCCTCAGGCAACCCGGCGCCGACGAGGCCCGCAGCCGTGGCCTCGGGCTGTTGCTGCAACGCCTGAAAACCCTGGCCCCGGACAGCCTGCAATTGCTGGCCGACAGCTGCCCGCGAGACACCGCGCCCCACAGCCTGGACTGGAGCCAGGTCAAGCGCCTGGAACGTTCCGGGTTGGTGCGCTTCGGCCCCCATGGCGCCAGCCACGGCATCCTTACCCAATTCGACAACGCGGCCCTGAAGGACGACCTGGCACGCTCCCATGCTTGCGTGCAGCACCATTGCGCCGCGCCGCTGCCGATCTATTGCTACCCCAATGGCGACCATGACCCGAGCGTGCGCCAGGCCGTCGCCGACCTCGGCTACCGCTATGCCCTGGGCACCGCCCCGGGGCTGATCGAACCCTCGCGCAACGAACCCCTGGCCCTGCCGCGCATCGACGTCAGCCAGGCCAGCGCCCGCCGTCCGTCACTGCTGGCCTGGCGCCTGTTGAAAGGGGCGCGGGCATGAAGCGCAACGGCTATGTCTGGCACCTGCTGCTGAGCATGGGCACGCGGCTGGCGATGATCGCCATTCGCCTGTTGCGCAACGTGCTGCTGGCGCGCCTGCTGGGCCCGGCGGATCGCGGCCTGTTCGCCCTGCTCAGCGCCCTGCCCGACCTGATCGCCGCCCTCACCAGCGGCGGCCTGAACACCGCGGTGGGTTATGAAGCGGCGCGCCAGCGACCGATGGGCCTGCTGCTGACGCAGATCCTGGTCTACGGCTGCCTGCTGGCCGGAACCCTGACCGTGATCGGCCTGCTGCTGATGAACAGCCTGGGCCAGGACTGGTCGATCACCACCCAGCTCGGCCCCTTCGCCTGGCTGTTGCTGCTGGCGGTGCCGCTGACCGTGCTCAAGAGCGGCCTGCTGACCCTGCACAACGCTGACGGTCGGGTCGGCGCGTTCAATGGCCTGCGCCTGCTGGAATCCCTGGTGCCCTTGCTGCTGTTTGTCGTGCTCTGGTGGCTGTGGCGCGACCAGGCCCTGTCGGCGGCGCTGGCCGGCTGGCTCGGTGGCACCCTGCTGGTGGTACTGGCGGGCTGGTACTGGCTGGGGCGTTATCACCGGTTGCGGCTGCGCTGGCAGCCGGGCGAGCAAGGCAAGCTGCTGCGCTACAGCGCCCAGAGCCACCCCGGCGTGCTTTCCCAGCAATTGATGCTGCGCTGCGACTACCTGTTTATCGGCGCCCTGCTCGACCCGGTCGCCCTGGGCTTGTACGCCATGGCCAGCGCCGCCGCGGAACTGCTGCTGATCATTCCCGAGGCGGTGACCACGCCGCTGATGAAGCGCCTGCTGCAACAGGGCGAAGGCATCGAGCGCCTGACCCCGCTGGCGCTGCGCATCACTGCCACGGTGATGCTCGGCGCCTGCCTGGGCATGGCGCTGGTCGGCCACTGGCTGATCGTCAGCCTGTTCGGCGAGGCCTACGGCCCGGCCTACCCGGCCCTGCTGGCGTTGCTGCCGGGGCTGTTCGGCCTGTGCTACGCGAGCATCCTGCGCCTGGACCTGCTGGGCAAGCAGCGTCCCGGCGCACTGTCGTGGCTGCTGGGCGGCGGCGCGCTGCTGAACCTGCTGCTCAACGCCGTGCTGATCCCGACCCTGGGCATAGTCGGCGCCGGCCTGGCCTCGTCCCTGGCCTACCTGGCGGTGAGCCTGGCAATGCTGGTGATGTACTGCCGCCTGAGCGGCGTGGCCTGGTACCGCACCCTGCTCCTGCTGCCCGAAGATCTGATGCAACTGCGCGCGCTGTTGCGCCCTCGGGAGGCGGCATGTTGAAAGCCGGCCTCTATACGCTCCTGGCCCTGCTGAGCCTGGCCCCGGGCGCCCAGGCCGGATCCATGCAGTGGTCGAGCATCCGCGACGGCAGCCTGTACCTGCGCGCCGCCCAGCCGGACCGGCTGAAGATCGGCTGGAGCCCGGCCTGGCAGAGCGACGCCAACCGCGAGCAGCTGTACCTGCTGCAGCCCGGCGGCCAGTTGTTCAAGCAACTGGAGATCCGCGCCGACCAGGCCTATGGCGAACAGGACATCGAGCTGCCAGCGGCCGCGGGCGACTATCGCCTGCAGATTCCCGGCTACAGCTTTCGCGGGTTCAGGGTCAGCCACCGCGGCAGCACGGCGGCGCAGTTCGAGCCGACCAAGGTGCATTTCAGCGCCGAAGTCCACAGCGGCGCCGAGCTGTTCTTCCGGGTCGCGGCCGGCGAGCAGGCGATCCTGGCCGGCAAGTATTACGGCGGCGTCAGCGTCTTGCAGGCCAGCCGCCTGAGCGATGGCGCCAAGGTGCGCCTGGAGCTGAAAGAACACCCGGCCTACGGGCAATTCGACCAGGTGGCGCTGCCGTCGGCCGAACAGGACCAAGTCTGGCGCCTGGCCCTGGGCGGCTCCGGCAAGGCGGCGTTCTGGCTGGACGGCACGGCCAATCTGTTTGCCCAGGAGGTCCAGCAACTGCACCCGCTGGACCAGCCCCGGGGCGAGGCGCGCCTGCAGCTGAAAGCCCAGATCCTGGGGACCACGCCGCGCCTGGGCATCGCCCTGCCCTATGCCCAGCCGCCGCAGTCCACCTTCGGCCTGTTGCAGGCGATTGGCGCCCGCGCGGCCAACTTCTATAGCTTCGTCGATGTGATCGAGCAGGAGCCCGAGCGGGAAATCGGCTTTCGCCGGCTGTATCGCGAGCGCTTCGGGATCGACCGCGACATCACCCTGCTGGCCGGCACCGGGCGCCGCGCCGTGCTCGCGGCGGACGCCCAGAGTTTCGCCGGCCTCGACGCCTGGCTGGCCGACAGCGTGCGCCTGGCCGGCAACGGCCTGCATTACCTGGCCTTCGCCGACGAGCCCAACCTCAACTACCCGGACTACAGCAGCTACGCCCTGTACTTCGAGCAGATGCTGGCCCGGGCCAAGGCCAATCCCGAGGCCCGCGCGGCCGGGGTGCGGATCGCCATGCCGGCCAGTTCGCGGCTGCTCGACGGGCCGTTCCGGGTCGGCGCCGGGCAACGCCGCGGCATCGACTGGGCGCGCAAGCTGCTGGAGCGGCACGGTCAGGACATCGACGCCCTGGCCTGGCACGAATGGATGGTCCGCGACCTGCTCGCCACCCGCCGCTACCGCGACAGCGTGCGCGCCGCCGCCGAGCTGGTGGGCCTGGATGCCGCGGGCCGGCCGCGCAAGGCCCTGCTGCTGAGCCAGACCAATATCTCCAGCGGCCGCGATCTGAGCCCCTATCAGCAGGACACCCATTACGCCGGCCTGTGGTGGGCCTCGGTGGTGATCAACGCCTCGGCGGACGGCCTGCTGGACATGCTCAACTGGTTCCAGGCCGCCGACGAGCCGGACTACCCCAAGGGCATGCTCGCGCAACGCAGCGCCAGCCAGTTCAGCCTCAAGCCGGTGGCCGTGGCCCAGCAGTTCATTGCCCGGCACTGGCTGGCCCATGTGCAAGCCCTGGACAACCCGGCCTTCGAGGTCGATGCCCTGGCCATGAGCGAGGCCGGCCGCCACAGCCTGCTGGGGGTGAACAAGGCGTCGCGGGTGCAGGCGGTGAGCCTCGACGGCCCCGGCGACCTGTGCCAGGCCGCGCCGCTCAAGCTGAGCCTGCTCGGCCCCGACGACCAGCCTCGCGACGCGGCCGTTGAATGCCGCGATGGCCGGGTGCACTTCGAGCTGCCCGGCGAAACCCTGTTTGCCCTGACCTGGAAAGCCTTATGAGCCGATTGAGCGCATTGCTGGAAAAAATCCGTCGCAAGGGACTGCGCGACAGCCTGCGGGTCCTGCGCGAGCGCTACTTCTATTACCACTGGGAACTGCTCAGCGTCGAACGCTCCCTGGCGCTGCCGGTGCCCTGCCCGGTCACCACGCGGCGCTGGCCCCAGGTGCCAATCGACCGCGCGCTGCTGCCGGCCTTCGAGAAATACTTTTCCGCACAATTGCCGGCGATCCGCGGCCTGCTGGACAAGGGCTGTCGCGGCAACGCCCACCTCGACGCCGACGGCAACGTGATGCTGATGATCTGGATCAACGAGCGCGACTACTACGACGATCAGCTGTACCGCTGCTGGATCCGCATCCCGCCGGGCTGCATCTATCAGTTCGCCGGCGAGTGCGCCCTGCCTTACCGCGGTACCGGGGTGGTGGTGCTGGCGCAGAAACTGATCTGGGAGCACTACCGCGAGCGCGGCTTCAAGACCACCCGGGCGGTGGTCAACGTGCGCAACGAGGCGGCGCTGAAGATGCACATGCGCATGGGTTTCACTGAGGTCGGCGAATCGATCCACGTCTATTGCCTGTTGCGTTGCCTGCATTTCCATCGGCGCGTGCCCTATCACCAGCCCCGCCTGCTGCACCTGCGCAAGTCGCGGCCGACAGCACAAGCAGGCACCTCGACCGACGCCGGTAGGGAGCCGCTGTGACGATCCGCTTCGCCTGGCGCTCCAGCCTGCTGGACGATGACTTTCCCGCTGCCGCCTTCGAGCAACTGCGCAACGCGGTCGAACTGGCCACGCCCTTCAATCGCCTGGCCTGGCTGCGCGGCGCCGAGCAAGCGCTGGACGCCGGGCAACGCCTGCGGGTGCTGCTGGGCTGGCACGGGGAACGGCTGGTGCTGTGCCTGCCGTTGCTGCATGGCCGCGAGCGCAAGGCCGGCCTGCCGTTGCAGGTGGTGCGCCACCTGGGCTTCCCCCTCAGCGACCGCCTGGCGCTGCTGGTGGCCGAGGACGCGCTGCCGGCCATGCCCCGGGCACTGGAGAAAATCCGCCGCGAGTTGCCCCATGCCCTGCTGCAATTGAGCGAACTGCTGGCGGCCGAACCCACCCTGGCGAGCTGGCGCGAGCACAGCTGGTACAGCGCCTGCGCGATCAGTTGCCGGGCGCCGGAACACCTGATCGTCGAAGCCGACCGCCAGGAAGCCCGGGACAAGAACCTGCGCTACGAGCTGCGCCGGGCGAAAAAACGCTGCGCCGAAATCGACGCCCGGGTGATCCGCGTCAGCCCCGATGGCGAGGGCATCGACGCGCTGCTGGACTTTATCGGCGCCGTGGAACAGGCCAGCTGGAAAGGCGCGGATGGCCTGGGGATCTTCTCCGGCACCCAGCGCCAGCAGTGGATGCGCAGCGCCCTGCGTGGGCTGGCCGCCGACGGCTGCGTGCGCGTGGTGCTGCTCGAACACCAGGGCCGCTGCATCAGTTATCGCCTGGGGCTGCTGGAGCGCGGGCGGCTGTACGACTACAACATCGCCTTCCTGCCGGACTACGCCAGCCTGGGCAGCGGCCGGCTGCTGCTCGACGAGTGGATCCGCTGGGGCCTCGACGAAGGCTGGCAGTGGGTCGATGCCTCGCGGGTCAGCCTCAGCCGTTCCAGCCATCAATTGCACGAACGCATGAGCGGCCAGGTCGAGCATCAGCGCTGGAGCTTCTATTCGCGCCGCCCCGGCGGCCTGCTGCTGGGCCTCGCCGATCGCTTCTGGCAAGCCCTCAAACCCCATGTCAAAAACTGGCGTGAACGCCGTGCCGCCCGCCACCAGCAAGAGAGCCGACCTTGAGCGCTACTTTGAACAGCCGTTTGAACAGCACAACGACCGCGGCGAACCTGCCGGCGGTGATCGTCAATGCCGACGACTTCGGCCTCGACCCCGAGTACAACCAGCTGACCCTGCGCGCCTTCGAGCGTGGGGTGATCAGCTCCGCAACCCTGATGGCCAATATGCCGGCCTTCGAGGACGCTTGCCGGCTGGCCCGCGAGAACAGTCTGCAAGGACGCATCGGCCTGCATTTCAACCTGACCTACGGCGAGCCCCTGAGCGTGCCGATCCGCAGCCAGCGGCGGTTCTGCAACAGCAGCGGCGAGTTCGACCTCAGGTTGCCGCGCTCGGTGCTGCACCTGCCCGTCAGCACTGTGGCCGCGGTCCGGGAGGAACTCCAGGCGCAATGGCAGCGCTGCGTCGACCAGGGCCTGCGCCCGAGCCATATCGACTCCCATCAGCATGTGCACAACCTGTGGCCGATCGCCCCGATCGTCGCCCGCTTCGCCGCGCAACAGGGCGTGCCGGTGCGCCTGGCGCGTAATGTCGGGGGCAATATCGGCCTGGCCAAGCGCCTGTTCAAGAACGCCCTGAACCGGCGCATCGTCCGTTTGAGCGGCGCCACGGTGCTGTTCGTCTGTACTCCTCGAGACTTGCTGCAAGGCTTGCGGCCAGCCGGTGCGCTGGAAGTGGTGGCCCATCCGACCCAGTTGGCCGACGGCGATTTCGGTGACGACTACCTGCCCGAGGGGCAGTCCCTGGACCGGCTGCTACGGGAAACCCTGAGGGGCTATCGGCATATCGCCTACAGCCAACTCCGCTGATCCCCGTAGGGCGTTATCCGGATGGGTTGTCAGGCTTGAGTGATAGCTGGCAGGGACATTTCTGAATGTTCCAGGGGGGCGGATGGCGGCGGCCGACCCTGCTTGAATCGACTGGCTTATTCCTGCACCATCCGCCCCCTGCTTATTCAACGGATGGATTTCACGGCATGCTGGATGCTAACGCTACCCATATTTCCCTGACGATCGAAGGCGCCTCGGTCGACCTTCAGGTCCTCAGTTTCGTTGGCCGCGAAGCCCTCAATCAGCCCTTCTGCTTCGATATCGAACTGGTCAGCGCGCGTCCCGACCTCAAGCTCGAGGAACTGCTGCACAAGCCGGCCTGCCTGACCTTCGGCGGCTTAGGCAAAGGCAGTGGCAAAGGCCTGATCCATGGCCTGGTGTACCGCATCGCCCAGGGTGATTCCGGGCGCAAGCTGACCCGCTACAGCATCAGCCTGACCCCGCAGCTCAACTACCTGCGCCACAACTTCAACCAGAAGATCTACCAGCACCTGAGCGTGCCGAAGATCATCGCCCAGGTCCTCGAGGCCCGCGGCATCCTGGCCGACGCCTACAGTTTCCAGCTCGGCGCCACCTACCCGGAACGGGTCTACTGCACCCAGTACGACGAGTCCGACCTGCACTTCATCCAGCGCCTGTGCGAAGAAGAAGGCATTCACTTCCACTTCCAGCACAGTACCGGCGGCCACAAGCTGGTGTTCGGCGACGACCAGACGGTGTTCCGCAAGCTGGCGGCCGTGAACTACCAGCAGGACTCCGGCATGGCCGCCGAACAGCCGGTGATCAAGCGCTTCAACCTGCGCCTGGAAACCCGCACCAGTCGCGTCAGCCGCCGCGACTACGACTTCGAGAAACCACGGCTGCTGCCCGAAGGCGCGGCCAAGTCCGGGGCCATGCCGGACCTGGAAGACTACGACTACCCCGGCCTGTTCACCCAGCAGGCCCGCGGCAAGCAACTGGCGACCCGCGCCCTGGAACGCCACCGCAGCGACTACCAGCTGGCCGAAGGCAAAGGCGACGAGCCGAGTCTGGTCAGCGGCCACTTCCTGACCCTGGCCGCCCACCCGCGCAGCGAATGGAACGACCTGTGGCTGCTGCTGGAAGTGATCCATGAGGGCAAGCAACCGCAGGTGCTGGGCGAGAACATCACCAGCGATGTCACCAGCCACAAGGACGACTTCCACCAGGGCTACCGCAACCGCTTCCTCGCCACGCCCTGGGACGCCCACTACCGCCCGCCGCTGGAACACCCGAAACCCAAGTCCCTGGGCAGCCAGACCGCCGTGGTCACCGGGCCCAAGGGCGAAGAAATCCATTGCGACCAATACGGCCGGATCAAGGTGCAGTTCCACTGGGACCGCGACGGCCTGGCCGACGACAACACCTCCTGCTGGGTCCGCGTCGCCAGCGGCTGGGCCGGCAAGGCCTACGGCGGCATCGCCATCCCGCGGATCGGCATGGAAGTGTTGGTGACCTTCCTCGAAGGCGATCCCGACCAACCGCTGGTCACCGGCTGCCTGTACCACAAGGAAAACGTGGTCCCCTACGACCTGCCGGCGAACAAGACCCGCAGCACCTTCAAGACCCTCAGCTCGCCGGGCGGCAAGGGCTATAACGAACTGCGCATCGAAGACAAGAAAGGCGCCGAGCAGATCTACCTGCACGCCCAGCGCGACTGGGACGAAAACGTCGAGCACGACCAGCGGATCCGCGTCGGCAATGAACGCCACGACACAGTCGAAGCCAACACCCTCACCGAACTCAAGGCCGAAGAACACCGCATCACCCACCTCGACCGCAAGAGCGAAATCCGCGCCAACGACCACCTCACCGTGGCCGTCACCCAGCACGCCAACATCGGCACCGCGCAATTCGTCGA